>JAWOEP010000324.1:0-11223 GCA_046482705.1 Desulfotignum sp. | reverse complement strand
CCAGCTTGTCAATATTTTTCCATACCCGCATCAGGTATTTAAGGTCTGCTGTCAGCTGGGTTTTGGTGGCGTTTTTACCGGCGGTCCTTACAATCATGCCGAATCCTTCCGGAATATCCATGGTTTTGAGAATGCCGGCCAGCCGTTTTCTTTCTTCTTCTTCTGCAATTTTTCGGGATACGCCTTTGGTGGTACTTCCGGGCATGAGCACTGCCAGCCGGCCGGGCAGGGATATAAATGTGGTGAGCATGGCCCCTTTCTGGCTGATGGGGTCCTTTACCACCTGCACAATGAGTTCCTGGCCCTTTTTGATCAGATTGAACAATGATTTGTCCCGGGTTTCCACTTCCTGGAAATAGTCCTGATGGATCTCGTTTTTTTGTAAAAAGCCGTTTTTCTCTGCACCAAAGTCTACAAAAACCGCTTGAAGGCTTTGTTCCACCCGGGTTACAATGCCTTTGTAAATATTGCCCTGGGTGACCTCTTTGGCACGGGTTTCAATGTGAAACTGGTCCAGCTTGTTATCTATGACTGCGGCAATTCTGCTGACATCGGGATCCAGTGCATTGATCAGTATTTTTCTTGTCATGTTTTTTTACTCATCTTAAAAAATTGGGGTAATCCTGCCATGTCCCAACAGCATGTTTATGGTATTCTGTTGCCACGGGCAAGTAAATTTTTTTCTTTTTTTATGAACACCTTTCTGAAATAAATACTTTATTGGGCGTTCTATGAAAAGTCAATCTGCCGCAGGATATCATAATAGGTGAGAATCCGTTCCACATACTGCACCGGCTCCCATCCCCTTGCATACCCATGTCTGGTTTTCTGGTAAATTTCCGGTTTTGACAGCAGGGGCAGCGTTTTTTTCAATGACTGCCAGCGCAGCGGATCAAGACCTTTCTGCCTGGCAAGGGCCATGGCATCCTTAACATGGCCATATCCCACATTATAACTGGCCAGCGCAAACAGCATCCGCTGGTAGTCATCTTCAATCTGATAAAATTTCTCATACATCCGGTTCAGGTATTTGATGCCCGCCTGAATACTCTGCTGTGGATTGGTACGGTTTTTTATACCCATCTCTTTGGCTGTTGCATGGGTAACCTGCATAAGGCCTTTCACATTGGTAAAGCTGATGGCATCCGGATCCAATCGCGATTCCTGGTACACCACCGCTGCCATCAGGCGCCAGTCAAATCCATGTTTTACCGCCTCTTTTTTTATGATATCCTGAAATCTGGGCAGATGGGTATTCATCCTTCTGTGAAATGTCTTTACTTCAGATATGTCAAACTCCCTGGTATTTGCATAGTATCGTTCAATAATCTGTTTGAGTATCCCTTTTTCCTTGGCATATAAAAAGAACCGGTTGATCTCCTTGAGCATTTCCATATCATTTTTTTGCACAGCCCAGGCAAGAGATTCTTTTTCCTGAACCGGAATGCCAATAGTAATGTCAGGAAAATACCGCTGGTTAAGAAGGGCGATGTTGGAATCTGCAATGGTAAATTTGATTTCACGGTCATTGACCATGGCAATAAGATCTTCTGTGGGAATATTGTCATGAAGAATATAATTGACATCAATGCCTGCTGCCTTGATCTCTTTCAGCCGGGAATGATAGGATGTGTTGCGCCGGACATGAATGGTCCTGCCGGCCAGATCATCAATATTTTTGGGACCGAATATGAGACTGTGGTGAACAATGCGCTGCTGGATACTCATGTAGGGAATGGAAAAGACCGCTTTCCCGAGGTTTTCTTTGGTTATGGCCAGGCCGGCTGCAATAAAGTCTCCTTTACCCTGATCCAGATAGACAAACAGGTGGTTCCACCCCGGTGTCACAACATCCAGATCCACATTCAAATACCGGGCAAATTCCCGGGCCAGGTCGTATTCAAATCCGGTGGGCGCATCCTGGTACAGATAAAAAGTATTTACTGACCGGGTGGTAATCAACCGTAATGTGCCGGTTTGTTTGATGCGTTCAACCGTATTTGGATCTGTTCCAAGATGTCTGTGATGAAGCGCAAGGCTGATAAAGTAAACGCACAGGACCAGCAAGGTCAGGAAAATGAAATATTTTTCAAAAAACCGCTGCATTTAAATCGTTTGGGAAGCCATTGGTGTTACCTCCAGTCTGTCCACTTTCCGGTATCCTCTGGGTAAAAGTTTGCCTCTGTGTCCCCGCATACCGATATAATCAGTTTGATTGCCCGCATTAAGCACAAAAAAATGTTTTCCGGAATGTATAACAAGATTAGAATGTAATGGCAATATTTTTAGGAGTTTGAGCCTTTCAGGATCAGAAGACAGCCGCTGTTTTTTGGGAATGGTGATAATTTTATTTCCCTGGCCTTTTTTCAGCCGGGGAAGCTCATGTAAGGGAAAAATGAGCATCCGTCCTGTTGTGGTGACAGCAGCAACAGCATCGGTTTCAATGTCAGAAATCGGCTGGGGGGGCAGGGGTGAGGCATGGTTTTTCACCGTGATCACCGATTTTCCGTTTTTAAAATGGGTCAGAAAATCTGAAAATTTTATGATGAATCCATACCCGCTGTCAGATCCCACCAGAAAATGGGTGGTTTGCGTTGGTGAAAGCATAAAGCAGATGCGTGCATCAGGCGGAAGGGACAGGTGACCGGTCAAGGGTTCCCCGTTGCTTCTGGCCGAGGGCAGAACATGGGGATACAGGGTATAGCTGCGGCCGGAACTGTCTAAAAAAACAATGGGCTTGTCACTGTGGGTCCGCAAATGGCACAGCAAATCATCCCCGGATCTGAATTTGACCTTTTGGGGATCAATGTCATGCCCTTTGGCTGATCGAATCCAGCCGTTCCGGGACAAAATTATGGTCACCGGTTCCTTTTCCATGACATCGGTAATGGAAAATGCCTCTGCTTCCCTGCGCTCCTGGAGGGGGGACCGCCGTTTGTCTCCATATTTTCTGGCATCTGATTTGATTTCATCAATAACATATGCTTTAAAGGCTGTTCTGTCATTCAAAAGGGTTTCCAGGGTTTTTTGCTCCTCTTTCAGATCCTTTATTTCCGAAAGCAGTTTCATCTCTTCCAGCCTGGCGAGCCGGCGCAGCCGGATATCAAGGATGGCATTGGCCTGGACCCGGGACAGGCCAAACACCTTCATTAATTCCTGTCCGGGATGGTCTGACTCCCGGATAATTTTGATCACTTCATTGATATGCAAAAAAGCAATGCGGAACCCCTCCAGGATATGGAGTCTGTTCAAAACCTTGTCCAACCGGAACCCCAGTTTTTTTTCCACTGTATGAAATCGGAATTCAAGCCATTCCAGAAGAATGGTTTTCAGATTTTTAACAGCCGGCCGGCCGTTGATACCTATCATATTCATGTTGATGGAATAAGATTTTTCCAGATCGGTTGTGGCAAACAGATGATCTGTAAGGGCGGTGGTATCCACCTTGCCGGATCTGGGTATCACCACCAGCCGGGTGGGATCTTCATGGTCTGATTCATCTCTGATGTCACTGACCATGGGCAGTTTTTTGGCTTCTATCTGGGCGGCGATCTGTTCATGTATTTTCTCAGCAGATGCATGATAGGGCAGGGCAAAATAAACAATATCACCCTGTTCAATGCGGAATCTGGCCCGCATTTTAATCCGGCCGTTTCCGGTTTGATAAATGGCGCGGATCTCTTCGGCCGGGGTAATGATTTCCGCTTCTGTGGGAAAATCCGGACCTTTGATATGTTTAAGCAGGTTATCAACTGGGGTGTTTTTGTCTTCAATCAGCAGTATCAGAGCCTTGGCCACCTCCCGCAGATTATGGGGCAAAATACTTGTGGCCATTCCCACGGCAATACCTGTGGTGCCGTTGAGCAGCAGATTGGGCAGCCTGGCCGGCAGCAGTCCGGGTTCCTGCAGGGTGCCGTCAAAATTGGGTGTCCATTCCACTGTGCCCTGCTCCAGTTCATCCAGCAGCAGGTCGGCATACCGGGACAGTCTGGATTCAGTATACCGCATGGCAGCAAAGGATTTGGGATCATTGGGGTCTCCCCAGTTGCCCTGGCCGTCAACAAGGGGATACCGCAGAGAAAAAGGCTGGGCCATGAGTACCATGGCTTCATAGCAGGCAGTGTCACCATGGGGATGAAATTTGCCCAGCACATCCCCCACAGTGCGGGCTGATTTTTTGAATTTTGCCGTGGAAGAAAGTCCCAGCTGGCTCATGGAATAAACGATGCGCCGCTGCACAGGTTTGAGCCCATCCCCGATATGGGGCAGGGCACGGTCTAAAATCACATACATGGCATAATTGAGATATGCTTTCCGGGCAAAATCCTGGAATGCGATTTTTTCATACTCTTCCATGACAGATGGCAAAATTTCTTTCATATTATTCTATCTCTTTGATATCACCTTGTTCTTCAATCCATGTTTTCCGGTCTTTGGCCCGTTTTTTTCCCAGCAGCATATCCATGATTTCATGGACATCATCCAGGGTGGTTTCTTTTTGCACAGTCAATTGCACCAGACGTCTGGAATCCGGTGCAATGGTGGTTTCCCGAAGCTGGACAGGGTTCATTTCACCCAGGCCTTTAAAACGCTGCACATTGATTTTTCCCGGTTTTTTTCTGCGGTTTATCCGTTTGATTATGCCCTGTCTTTCCGCATCATCCAGGGCATAAAAAACCTCTTTTCCCGCATCGATCCTGTACAAAGGCGGCATGGCCATGAAAACATGCCCGTTTTGAACAATTTCGGGAAAATGTTTTAAAAACAGGGCACAAAGGAGCGTGGCAATATGCAGTCCGTCAGAATCCGCATCCGCCAGAATGCATATCTTGTTATAGCGCAGCCTGGAAATATCTTCCTGTCCGGGCAGCACCCCCAGTACCTGGACGATATCCCGGATTTCTTTTGACTCGATAATGGCGGATGCCGGCATGTCCCAGGTGTTCATGATTTTGCCCCGCAGGGGCATGATAGCCTGAAATCGCCTGTCTCTGGCCTGTTTGGCAGAACCGCCTGCAGAATCTCCTTCCACAAAAAACAGTTCTCTGCGCTGCTGGTCATCACTGGTGCAGTCTGACAGTTTGGCCGGCAGAACAATGCCGTTGGAAGCCTGTTTCCGGGTGACTTTTTTGGATTTTCTCACCCGGGACCGGGCGTGTTCAATAGCCAGGTCAGCCAGTGCCTCTCCCAGGTCCACATGCTTATTCAGCCAGAGGCTGAAGGCATCCCGCACCTTGAGATTCACCAGATTGGCACAATGCCGTGATGACAGCCTTTCCTTGGTCTGGCCGGAAAACTGGGCTTCTGACAATTTAACAGACAGCACATATCCCACATTGTTCCATATATCTTCAGGGGCCAGGAACAGGTTTTTGGGCAGAAGATTTCTGAATTTGCAGAACTCCCGCAATGATTCCAGCAGACCGGACCTGAATCCATTGACATGGGTGCCGCCCATAGGCGTGGGGATCAGGTTTACATAGCTTTCTTCCATGCCTGATCCGGTTTCCGTCGCCCAGTTCACGGCCCACACAGCCTGGAAATCTTCTGTCTCGCAGTTTGCGCTGAAAGGTTCCGGGAACAAGGTTTTATGGTCTTTAAGATGTTCGTTCAAATATTCATCCAGACCATGGTCATACACCCAGGTATGTTTTTCTCCTGAGGCTTCATCCAGAAAACTGGTTTGCAAGCCCCGGCACAGAACAGCTTTTGATTTCAAGGCCTTTTTGATGGCAGTCTGTGAAAAAGTGGTACGTTCAAAATAGCCGGGGTTGGGGAAAAAATGTACCTGTGTGCCGGTGGTGTTTTTCGGGGTTTGCCCTGTTATAGCAAGGTCCCGGATCTTTGTTCCGTTTTCAAACCCGATGGAAAATTTTTGTCCCTTGCGCACAATAGTGATATCGAGTCGGGATGACAGGGCATTGACAACAGACACCCCCACACCGTGCAGACCCCCAGAAAAGGCATAGTCTTTGTTGGAAAACTTGGCCCCGGCATGAAGCCTTGTCATGATCAGTTCCACCCCTGATATGCCTTCTTCGGGATGAATATCCACAGGCATTCCCCGGCCATTGTCCGTCACAAGGATGCTGTTATCCTTTTTGAGGACCACATCAATGGTATCGGCAAATCCGGCAATGGCTTCATCAACACTGTTGTCAATAACCTCGAAAACCAGATGGTCCGGACTGGTTGTGTCTGTATACATTCCGGGGCGGCGTTTGACAGGGTCCAGGCCTTTGAGGATTTCTATGGACCCGGCATCATATCTGTCGGTCCGGTCGGGTGGTTCACCTTTTGAATCAAATAATTTCATATATTATTTAGAGTTGTACTATGGAAACTAATTCTTTATATTGGTTTTTGGCATATCCGGGTATTTGCATATAATTAATTTAAACATGACCATATAGCACTTTCAAACAAAAAGGTAAAACATTACAAAATATTCTCTTATGACTGATCTGCCTTACCCCTTTGATGAAAAAAACTTTGCAGTTTTATGGGCATCTTTAGATGAAGAAAAAAAAATCGACCTCATCACCCAGGCTGCGTCGCTGCCACCATCTCTGGGAATACTTCCGGTTATTCACGCTTTTTTTTCCTATCATTTTTCACTTCGTTCCACTGCCCAGAAAACCCTTGGTATTATACAAACAAGGGTCCTGGCCATGCTTGACCACCCTGAAAACAACCAGCTGTATACCCGGGGATTAAAAGAATCTGCCATAGTTTCTGCCCGGATTTACCAGCATCTCACATCTGACATTTCCTTGAACGAAAGCATTTATCTGTTTAAAACCCTGGTGGAATTTGGTGACAGCGGGTCGTACTTTGCATTTAAATCCATGCGTAACGGCATTGTCAGTGTAACTGCAATGCAAAAGGCAGTGTACCTGGTCACGGAATCCCAGCGCCTTACTTTTATTGATCAGTATCTGCAGTCTCCCCCGGAAATTCGTTTAAGATATGCTGCTGTCTTCAAGAAAATGCTCAAGAATATCAAATCCCGGGAATCAGTGATTGATTTTTTTGCCAGCCTGTTTGACCGCAAACGGGATGCAGACCCTTTTTTAAACAACATCCCCGGTTTTCTGCGGGATCCGGACAGCCTGCTGAAAAATGAAATTCTGTCCCAGGCCCCTGCGGTTAAAATAAAGGGCCTTAAATCGCTGTCCATGCTGAAAGGAAGACTGCCCGAAGACCGGCTTGTCCACATCCTTGAAAACGAGGAGGTGAGAAAAATACGAGAAGCAGTATACAGTCTGATTGAAAATTCTTCCATGGGGTTGTATCCCCGATTGTTCAAACCGGTTTTCCGCTTGTTTTTAAAAGCTGACACCCGGGAGGCATTCAATGCTTTCAAGGCAATGATAGTAACCGGTAAAAAGCCGGTTCATGTCCTTATCAACCAGGCAAGAGAAACCCATCCGGATCTTATACCGTTGCTTAATGCGGAACTTGCCGGTTTGTCCAGACTTTCCTTTTTTATTATCCAGGATATTGCCCTGAATAAATCCCGGTACCAGGATACCAATTATGATATTAACCTGGCCTGTATCCTGGGTATTGTTAAAAAAAGACCGGAACGGGTGGTACGGGTTATTAAGGCCTATTATGACAGTTCTGCCCAAAAACAGTCCCGTAAAATTTTTGATTTCATGGAAAAGGCAAAATCCTTACTGGATCTGGAAAAGCAGGATATTACCTCCTGGCCTGAAGCCATGATGCACAAATTACAGCAACCCCCCAAAAAACAAAAAACCATTTTTTCAGCAGTATTTCAGGATCCCATCAAAAAAAAGCTGGACACCCTGAGAAAAAATGTTCCCCGGAACACCATTGATTTTCAGAATGAGATAATTGAAGATGAAAATTTTTCTGATCTGCGGTTTTCCGCATCAATTTTATATTTTAACGGGGCCATTTTCAAAAACTGTGATCTTTCCCGCGCCCATATGGAAAAAGCATTTTTTACCCATGGGGTCTTCTATAATGTGGACTGGTCCGGCGCTGTCATTCAAAACGCCAATTTTGACCATGCCGTGCTGATCAACATAAATGCACGTGAAACACGGTTCAAGGATTGCAGTTTTCTGGGGGCCAAGCTGTATAATTGCAATTTTACCAAAGCAGATCTCCATGATGCCGTATTTGTGGGTGCACAGATTTCCAAAACCGTTTTCAGTCACACCGATTTGTCGTGTGCCGTGTTTTCCCATGCCAGAATATCAGGGGTTTCTTTTGCCACAGCCTGTGTCGACCAGGCCGATTTTTCTCATGTCCAGGCGCGGTTTTCACGGTTTCCTTCCTGTGCCGGATCCATGATCCGGTCCCATGGCATTGCTTATAATGCCAGGCGGTATCAGCTTGATTTCCATGATCTGCCCTGGATGGAAAAAGCCCTTGCAGCCAAAATCAACCTGCTGATTTTTTGTGAATTTATCCATTATGGAGAAATGAAATTTTTAAACCAGAACAAGATGAGCCTTCTTACGGCATTTGATATTTTCAAGCCGTCCCAGGCGGATTTTTTTCAACTGGTACCTGTTTTGCTGCATCAAAATATTGATTTGCCAGGCGCCCCTCCCCTGCATCCCAAAACCCCCTGCGGCATAGCAGATTACATGCCGCCAGGCACCGCACTGCAGGTGCTTGAAAAATTAATCGGTACGCATACCTGCAAACCAACTTTAAGTTCCGTACCCTATATCGAAGGTGTTTTTACCATGGGCAGCGTAGGATCTTTGGCCCAGACCCATGAATCCGACATTGACTATTGGATCTGTATTAATGAAGATCTCATGAATGCCCATGAGCACTCTTTGTTCTTGCAAAAACTCAGGTTGCTTGAAAAACTGGGGATGGATCAGTTTAAAATCCAGACGACCTTTTTTGTGGTGGATATACAAAAGGCAAAAAACAATGATTTCGGGGGATCCACCCAGGAAAGCTCCGGCACAGCCCAATCCCGGCTGCTGAAAGAAGAGTTTTACAGAACCATGATTCATGTGGCCGGAAAACTGCCACTCTGGTCGGTACTTCCAACACCTATCAGCCTGAACTATTATCATATGATCATGACCCAGATCAGCCAATTTGCCGGAACCCACCGGTATATTGACCTGGGAGATATCCATGCCATACCGGTAAACGAGTTTTTCGGTGCTTCCATCTGGCAGATGTTCAAATGGTTGAAAAGTCCGTTTAAATCAGTGATTAAAATGGCACTGCTGGAAAAATATATCCATTCCTATGGACAGGAACCACTTTTGTGCAATCAGTACAAAAATGTATGGATGAATTCCGGTGCCCACCTGAAACTGGCACAAAATGATTCCTATATCATCCTTTTGAACAATCTGCTGGCCTATTACCGGTCTACCGGGGACACAAAATCCATGAACCTGATCCTCACCTGTTTTTTTCTGAAACTGGCCATCTCAAAGGAATCGGTTCTGGACAATACGGTTTTCGGTCTGCGCAGATACCTGGTGACCGACTCCATTGCACAATGGGACTGGAGCCTGTCCAGGCTGTTTGAAATCGGGCATTTCAAAGAATGGGATTACCAGCGGATTCACCGGCTGTCAGCCTCTATTGAACGGTATATGATCATAAAGTATAACCAGGTGAAAAAAACCTTTGAAAGCCACTCCTGTGGATTGATGATTTCAGATGAAGACCGCCGGGTGCTGGAGCGAAAAGTGGATATTGTCTTTCTGGAAAAACCATTCAAGATAAAAAAAATTCTGTTGGTTTCCAAAAGCGACCGGTTGTTTTCCCGGCTGCATATTCGGTATCTTGGCGGATCCGGTACCCGGATAAAATGGGAGTTGTTTCATAAATCCACCAAGATAAACCAGCGCTTTGACGAATCTTTGCTGCAGACAAGAACCATTGAAGAGATCGGGGCATGGCTTATCAACAACCATCTTTTTGCCCAGCATTCAACAATTCACCTTATTCCCAACCCCACCCCGGTCACCCATGATGATATCCAGAAATTGTTTTACGCAATGGATACATTTTTTACCCCCCAACTCGAGCATACCTTCCAATTCAGTGAATTGAAAAAAAAATCTCCGGAAGTGATTTGTGTGTTTGTCAGTATAAATTTTTATGTTCACAGGCAGGAATCTTTCATTAAAGATTATTGCGCCGTATATATCAATTCCTGGGGAGAAATGTTTTATCAGATCTGTCCGCCTGACAAAGAGTTTGCTTCTCTGAATGCAGCAAAAAAAGAAATTCTTGCCCGCCTGGGCATCCGGAAATTCCCCATAAAGACATCATTTTATTTTTCCCGGGGCCTGACCAGGTAAAGGTAACACCAGGATTGACTTTTCACCGGGAATCATTTAAAAAAAGAAAAATTTTCTTAGAGAAAAAGAGCTTACAGTTTGGATAAAAATACAAAAATGGTTCACAACACCGTTGTCATAAATGACCTGGGGATGCATGCCAGGCCTGCCGCCCGGATAGCGCAGATAGCCATGACCGCAGAAAGCGAGATCTGGCTTTCAGATGGAAATACCCGGGTGGATGCTTCCAGTATTATTGATATTTTAACCCTGTGCGCAACAAAAGGTTCCCGCATTCATATCCAGGCAAAATCTTTTGAAGATGCCGCAGTTGTGGACAAAATCAAGTCTCTTTTCGATGACGGATTCGGAGAATTAACAGAATGAATCATGACAAACCCCGTGAAATGATCCTCAAAGGCATCAGCGGTTCCCCGGGTATCTGCATTGGAAAAGCCTATTTGGTGGACAGAGAAGGGGTCAACATCATCGAACGTTATCCGGTCGCCGATACCATGGTGCCCCGGGAAATAGACCGGTTTAAAAGCGCCGTGGCAAAAGCCAAAAAAGAACATGCACGGATAATACAGGCCCTTGATGAAGATGTGAGCGAGACGTTGAACATTCTTGAAACCCATATGGCGTTGTTCAAGGACCGCCCCAGCATCTGAACCGCATGGCAAACCCCTGATTTTGCAGAGAATGGCAAAGAGGGGTCCGAGAAATTTTCCCATGTGCGGCGAAAGGTGATACATTGGCCGAAACAGCGCACATGAGAGGCCGCATGACCGGAGACAACCAGACGCAAACACCCCCCTACTTCAACATCGCGCCCGACAGGGCACTCGAGGAACTCGGGGAACCGTCGGGGACAGGCGACTTCGCGGAGATTGCCACGGCCTGCGCCCGGGGGCGCGAC
>JAWOEP010000310.1:0-3774 GCA_046482705.1 Desulfotignum sp. | reverse complement strand
ACAACCGCACCATCATGCGCATCAGTGCCGCTTTGCCCCAATACCCGGACCTGGAAGATCTCATGGATTATATCACCCCGGAAATCAAAGGCCTTTTAAACACAGAAGGGGCTGTGGTGCTGCTGTATGATGAAATCAAAAACGACCTGTTTTTTCTGGGGGCATCCTATGATGACTCGGACACGGAACAGCGGGCCCGGAAAATACGCTTTGCCCTGGATGAGGTGCTTGCCGGAAAAGTATGGAAAACCGGCCGGCCCGCAGTCAACAACCAGGCTGCCACCTCCTTTGAATCCTATCCGGAAAGAGACCGGAAACTGGGGTATGAAACCAGAAGTATTCTGTGCGTACCCATCAGAAGCGACAGCCGCATCACCGGGATCTTGTGCGCCATCAACAAAAAGCAGAACCCCTTTGACGACAATGACATGGAGTTGATGACCATGATTGCCGGCACCGTGGGCATATCCATTGAAAACGCCCGGTTTTCCGAGGCCCTGAAAGAGGCGTACCGGGATGTGGCATCCATGAACCGGGCCAAAGACAAAGCCATCAACCACCTGTCCCATGAGCTCAAAACCCCGGTGGCAGTGCTCACCGGATCACTGCAGATCCTGGAGAAAAAACTGGCGGACCTGCCCCAGGTGAAGACCGCCTCCACCCTGAACCGTATCCAGCGGAACCTGAACCGCATTGTGCAGATCCAGGAAGAAACCGCTGATATCATGGACAAAAAGGTCTATGAAGCCCGGGATCTCATGCTGGTGATGCTCCAGACCTGCAGAGATGAACTGGAAACCCTGATCCAGCAGCACCTGGATGAAGAAGACCCCATGGAGGTGGTGCAGGCGGTCATTGAAAAAGAGTTCGGCTCCCCTGCCCTCAATTACAGAGATATCGACTTTGCCCGGGCCTTTGACAACCTGTTTGAGACATTGCAGAAATCCTTTGATTTCAGAAATCTGCAGGTTTTTGTCCACATGGATGAAAACCTTCCCAGAATCCGCCTGCCCAAAGATGTTTTTGAAAAGACCATAACCGGTTTGATTAAAAACAGTATTGAAAACACCCCGGACCACGGGCGGATTGATATTTCCGCCCACAGCAAAGACAAGGGCATTCTTTTTTGCGTGCATGATTTCGGGGTGGGCATTGAAACAGATGACCAGAAACGCATATTTGAGGGATTTTTTTCCACCCAGAAAACGGCTGACTATTCCACCAAAACCCCGTTTGATTTCAATGCCGGGGGCAAAGGCGTGGACCTTCTGCGCATGAAATTGTTTGCCGACCGCCTGGGGTTCTCCATTCACATGGAATCAAAACGCTGCTGTTTTCTGCATGACAACCCGGGGGAAACCTGTCCGGGAAACATTCTGCACTGCCGGTTCTGCAATGATCCCTCAGACTGTCTGAAATCCGGCTATTCCCTATTTTCGGTATTTTTTCCCCATGAAAAAAAAATATAAAAAAGGCTTTGACAAACCCGAATCAATTGCATTACAACTAAAGTTGTGTGAAGACTGAGCGCTCGTTCTGGTTTGAAATCAGGGCGTTTCCATGCGCATCAGCACCGAAAAGAACACCATATGTTGGAATAACTTTTTTTCCAGGAGGGTATTGATTCATGGACAACAGTGTGCACCATTTAAGCTTTTTCGATATCTATGAAAAAAATGCCCGTAATCTGGAAAACATGCCTGCCCTCCACTGGAACGGACAGGACACCTCCCATGCAGATCTTTTTTTACACACTGCACAACTGGCAGCCGGCCTGTCCTTTCTCACACCGGGCACCCGGGTGGCTGTGCTGTGCAAAAACCATCCTGTATTCTTCCACCTGTTCGGGGCTGCCGCAGCGTTGAACCTCACCCTGGTGCTGATCAACCGGCGGTTGTCCGACAGCGAAATCCGCCATATTGTAGAAGATACCACCCCTTCTCTAATCTTGTGCGACAATGATATGGCAGACCAGGCATCACAGATGACTGCTGATTTTTCTTTTCTGAACCAGCGCATTGTGGTGGACGGCCCGGATGAAAACCTGTCCCAGCTGTACCAGGAAAGCAAAAATTTCACCCCGGTGCAGTTCCGGACAAACGACCCGTTTGTCATTATCCATACCGCCGCAGTTCAGGGCAAACCCAGGGGCGCTGTGCTGAGCCAGGAAAACATCGTGCTGTCCAATATGCAGCTGATCCATTATTATTCGCTTGATGCAGATGCATGCCATGCCAATATCCTGCCCTTGTTTCATATCATGGGCATCAACATGGCCCTGGCAACCCTTCAGGCAGGGGGCAAAAATGTAATAGTGGAAAAATTCGACCCCCTGGAGACCCTCACCCTTATCGGGGAACAAAAAGTCACCCTCCTGGGTTCCTTCCCCCCTGTATTAAGCACCCTTTCAGATGCGCTTGACAAAAGCAGCCATGATCTGACCTCCCTTACAATCACAGCCGGTCTGGATGCCCCGGATACAGTGAAAAAATGGGAAACCGCCACCGGCACCACCTTCTGGACCATGTACGGCCAGACCGAAACCTCGGGGCTGATCACGTTTTCTCCCTACTTTGAAAACCCCGGATCAGCCGGTACCATATCCCCTCTGGTCCATGTGAAGATCGGTGATGATCTGGACAATTTTCTGCCTTCCGGTGAAACCGGCGAGATCCTTGTCAAAGGACCGCTGGTATTCCAGGGATACTGGAATGCCCCTGATCTGAACAGCCACACCTTCAGACAGGGCTGGCACCATACCGGTGATCTGGGCATGATCGATCCTTCGGGATTTTTGTTTTTCAAGGGCAGAAAACCGGAAAAGGAACTGATCAAGCCCGGTGGTGAAAACGTGTTTCCGGCGGAAGTGGAAAAAGCCATCATGCAGCATGATGCAGTCAGAGAAGTGTGTGTTTTCGGCGTACCCGACCCCAGATTCGGTGAAGGCATCAAAGCGGTGTGCAGCCTCCATCCGGAAAGAGAACTGACAAAAGAAGAACTGATTCAGTTCACCGGATCCCTGATAGCCGGTTACAAAAAACCCCGGTATGTGGAATTTATCGCTGATCTGCCCAAAACCGAAGACGGGACCATTGACCGCGCACAGATAAAGCAGATGTTTTCGTGAAAAGCGCCGTTGTTTTATGGGGATTTTATGGAGAACACTGTTTTGGCTTGACACCGGACCAACCATTTATTAAGGGAAATCACAGGGTCTGGCACAAAAAATTTTGTTGTACGTTTTGTTTTTTTAGTGAATCAACCGGCAGGGTGGACTGCCACATGCGGCAGGGCTAGATTTTTTCCAGTTAAACCCAAAGTATTTGGATTATTTATGGCGCATTTAAAAATTTCTGATGTAACGCTTTCTTTTGGCGGGCTCAAGGCATTGTCCCAGGTGGACATGACCATTGAACCCGGACTGATCACATCCATCATCGGACCAAACGGGGCCGGTAAAACCAGCATGCTCAACTGCATCTCCGGATTTTATCACCCCACAAAAGGGGAAATCCTCTACAAGGACAAAGACCTGAGCCATGCCTCCCCCCACCAGGTCTCCACCATGGGGATTGCCCGGGCCTTCCAGAACCTGGAGCTGTTTTCCGGATTGTCGGTCCTGGACAATCTGCTGCTGGCCCGGCACCAGAACCTGACCTATTCTTTTTTCCAGGCCGCTGTTTTTTTCGGCAAAGCCTCCCGGGTGGAAGCGGAAAACAGAAAATTTGTGGAAGATATCATCGACTTCATGGAGCTGGAACCCTACCGCAAAAA
>JAWOEP010000227.1:0-7342 GCA_046482705.1 Desulfotignum sp. | reverse complement strand
TCTGTAATTTCACGGTGGTGTAAGATCACCATGTCAAAAACCGCCCTTATATAAAACATTTTGGCAGCCATACGCAAGGGAAAATCCGATTTAACAACCCAGGCCCTGAAGCCCGTCAAAGACTGATCCGGCAGGGCAGCCATCTGGGAGGCATCTTCCGTGGTACACACCCGGAAAACATGGGCCAGATACCTGCGCAGTTCTACCGGAATATTGTCAAACCATTGCACAAATGCGGCAGTGGGGGTAATCATGTGTTTCTCCGTTTTTTTAGCTGTTGGCTGTTAGCTGTTAGCTGTTAGCTTTTAGCTGTTAGCTTTTAGCTTTTAGCTGTTGGCTTTTGGCTGTTGGCTTTAGCCGGTGTAATAAGCGCAAGGCTGAGTTTCTCTTCCACGGGTTACCAGGACATGCCCAGGGAAAAACCTGCTGCAAGGGGTGGGGGTTGTGTAACGGAATACACCCCTGGTACGGCATTGTCATTGTCAAACACATTGGTGACAAACAGGGACAGATCAAAGGGCCACAGCTTTTCCACATGCAGGTGCAGATCCAGGGTCCATGCGTCATCACAGGCTTTTGTGATATCTTCTATGGGAAAATACAATTCCTGGCCGGAAAAATACCGCAGCTCGGACACCAGCTGCATATGTTTTGTCATCTGCCAGCTTGCCTTAAGGGATCCCAGAATATCCGGTCCCATGTCATAGTCATGCTCCAGATCCAGAAAATGCCTGACCAGGTTGCCGTCTGCATCTGTATAGTTGAAATCATTGTAAAAATAGACTTCATTGGGACCGGAATTGTTCAGCAGGGTCAGGTTGCCCCCCAGCTGTAACCGGTCGGTGAACGCATGCTCCAGTTCCAGTTCCACACCGTAAATGGTCTGGCTGTTGGGCGTGGAAAGCCCGGCCCCGGCATACCTGTCTTCGGTGACATGGTTTTCAATCTTATTGATAAAGCCTGTGACCGAAGCCTGGGTGTCAGGGGTTTTCCAGGACAGCTGGGTATTGAGCGTGGTGATTTTTTCAAGTTTGTGGTCCAGGTCCTGCTTGAGCTGGCGGGCGAAAGGGGTGCGGTATCCGTTACCGTACAAAAGCTTGAGCATGTAATTGTCCAGGTGCCAGGCAAGGCCGGTATTGAAGCTGATCCGGTCATCATACCGGTCATGGTCATCATACCGGACACCGGCCCACACCTCCACATCCCCGAAGTCATGGCGGTACTGGCCGAAGACCGCACCAAGATCGTTTTCCACATCGACGGTGTTGACCACGGGCAGAAAAAACCGGTTGGCAGATTGTAAAAGGTCCGGCACAAAGCTGCCCCATACAGGGATTTTATCATACCGGTCCCTGCGCCAGGATGCACCCAGGGTCAAAAGCCCGTGGGAGACGAACAAAGACCTGTCATAAATGACTTCTCCGAACAAAGAGGATTCTTCTCTGTCAAACGCCTTATCCACAATTGTATGGTCCTGGACAAGGCGGGTATAATATCCGGTGAAACGGATATCGGAATCCGGTGTCAGGCTCCGGGACATCTCCATTTTGTACATCTGGGTGGTGGCGGCGGTCTGCTCCTCCCAGAAATAGTTTTGGTGCCAGTCTGATACGGTGTAGGCGTTTTTGTTGTCTGCAATTTTCACGGAAAATGTCAGCCAGTCCTCATACATGGCACTGGCATACAGACTTATGTAATGGGAATCATCCGGATATCCGCTGCCGAAGCGGGTTTCCACAGGTTCCGGTGTGATGCCGTCATGCCAGAATTTCACCACATTGAATTGGTCATCCCGGTGCCGGTTCTGCCTGCCGGATACCGAGAAAAACGTGGACCAGTCTGAACCGGTCATGCCGTAATTGACAAATGCTTCGCCCGGATAGTTGCGGGTGGTGGAAACCAGGCCGGTTTCAACCCCCTGGAGGTCTTTTCCGGTTTTGGGCACCACATTGATCACCCCGGCAAAGGCATCGGATCCCCACAGAACCGAGCCCGCCCCCCGGATCACCTCGATGCGCTTGACCGGTGCCAGAGAGGTTTCAAAATCGATCATGGTATCGGATTTGATCACCCCCGACCCCATGGGTACGGTATCGAACAGAAACAAGGCGGAATCGGGTATGCCGCGCAGGTATACATTACTGCCTTTTTCGCTCTGGTTCACATGAAACCCGGGGGTGCCTTCCAGGCTCTCTGCAATGGTGAAGGCATTTTTGTCATCCATATCATCTCTGGTGATCACCCGGGCCACGGCCGGTGCACTCCAGGCTGCTTCCTGGCGGCGGGATGCAATGGAAAGCACCTCCAGTTCTTCTCCCACAAACATGAGCATGGTATCTGCGGCCAGGGCAGGATGCCCGGTACCCAGCACCAGGAGCAAAGCCAGGCAAAACAGTGGAAAAAACCGGGATATTCTGGTGAGCATACCTGTCATCTATGCATCATCCCCATTATCTGGATTGTCTGAAATATCTGCATTGTCTGTATTGTCCGGGTGGTCGCCATTGTCTCCGTTCATGTTTTTGAGCAGCACCCGGAACTTGGAGCGGCTCAGCCCCAGCAGCTTTGCTGCAGTGGTCTGGTTGTTGCCGGCAGCTTGAAGGGCCTGTTTCACCAGGCTCATCTGCACCTTCTGCAGGGCAATGCCGTTGGCAGGCAGGCGGATGCGGATATGGGTTCCCTGGTCATTGTTCTGGGCCACCTGGAGAAAAGAAAGGGTATCCGCGGTAATCTGGCCGGTTTGCCTGGTGAGGATCAGGCAGCGCTCCAGCACATTGGCCAGTTCCCGGACATTACCGGGCCAGGGATATTCCTTGAGTTTCTGGCAGGCCCCTTCGGTGAGGGTGTGCCGGGTTCCAAAGGCAAAGGTTTTCATGAGGTGTTCGGCAATGGGGACAATGTCATCCCTGCGCTGGCGCAGCGGCGGGATCACAATGGGAAACACGTTGATCCGGTAAAACAGGTCCTGCCGGAACTTTTTCTTGCGGACCATTGCCTCCAGATCCCGGTTGGTGGCACACACAATGCGCACATCCACCGGGATCTCTTCATTTCCCCCCACCCGCTGAAATTTTTTCTCCTGCAGGGCCCGGAGCAGCTTGCCCTGGGATTCCAGGGGCAGGTCCCCGATTTCATCCAGAAACAGGGTGCCTTTGTCTGCAAACTCAAATTTTCCCCTGGTCCTGGCGGCGGCACCGGTAAACGCGCCTTTTTCATATCCGAACAGCTCTGATTCCACAAGGTTGGAAGAAATGGCGGCACAGTTCACCGGCACGAACCGCTGATCGGATCTGAGGCTGCATTTGTGGATATGGTTGGCCACCACCTCTTTTCCGGTACCGGATTCCCCCTGGATCAGCACAGCCGTGTCCACGGTGGCCACATTTTCCGCCAGGGCCACCACATCTTTCATGCCCCGGGACCGGTAAATCAGCTCATGGCCTTTTTCCGTCCGGCTGATCTCGGCTTTCATCTCCTGGTTTTCCATGATCAGGCGGGACAGTTTCAGGGCCTTGTTCACGGTGAACAGGATTTTGGATTCATCAAAGGGTTTGGTCACATAATCACAGGCCCCCTGCTGCATCATGTCAACAGCGGAATCAATGGTGGCAAAGGCGGTGATAAAAATAACCGGGGTGTCTATTTTTTCCTGCCGCAGTCTGCTGATGAGTTCCCGGCCGTCCATTTCCGGCATCTTTATGTCGGAAATCACCACATCATAGGTGTGCTGGTGCAGCATATCCAGTGCATGCCGGCCGTTCACGGCCTTGTCCACCTTGAACCCTTTTCTTTGAAGCATCATTGACAGAAGATCACGCATCTTCTGTTCATCATCAACTACCAGTATATGTGCCATTTTCTTCCATTGCCTTTATCATTTGTTCATGGGTACCGGAAAACAGAGAAATACAGAATCGGCAGCCCCCGTCTTCCGGGGTCTGTACCCGGATATTGCCGCCGTGGGCTTTGATGACCTGGTCGGCAAAGGCCAGGCCAAGACCTGTGCCCGTGGCCTTGGTTGTAAAAAACGGCTCAAAGATTTTTTGCCTGTCCTGTTCTTTGATGCCCTTGCCCTGGTCCGTCACAAACAGCTGCCATTTATCCTGGACCACCACCACTTTTATGTCAACCTTCCCGGTTTTGTTATTGGCTTCACAGGCATTTTTTATGATATTGCCGATACCCCGGGACAACAGGTCAAAATCCGCCTGGGCCCTAAAGGGGGTGCCGGGAATATCACAGCAGATATCCAGGCCGTTGCCGCCATGCTGGATATCATATCCCATCACCACCTGTTCGAGCATCTGGTTGAGATCCACCCGCTCAAACCGGGGTTTGGCCGGCCGGGAAAACATCAGAAAACTTTCAATCAGGGTATTGAGCCGGACAATTTCTTCTTCCGCATAGGTCAAAAGAATATTGTCCTTGGGAATATCCATGTCTGTTTTCAGCATTTCAAGGGAACTTTTGATGATCCCCAAAGGATTTTTCACTTCATGGGCAATCATCAAAGAAAACTTTCCCACTTCGGCCAGGGTTTCCTGGCGGGCCATTTTCCCGTATGCCTGCTTCAGGGTTCTGCGGCCGGCAGCCAGAGAATCCAGCATATCATTGAATGCATTGGCCAGCCGGGTGATCTCCGGGGTGTTGCCGGGTGCGGCCCTGATGGTGCGGTTGCCTGAAGAAACCTTTCTGGCCGTATCTGCCAGAGAGATCAGGGGGGCCACCAGAGACCGCGACACCACATAAAAAATAATTCCTGCCAGACCGGTCAGCACCAGGGCCAGATACACAAACCGTTTTTTCATCTGACTGGACAGATCCTTGATTCCCTTCACCGAATAGGTCACCCTGACTGTACCGATGAGATCCGCCTCCCTGGGTCCGGCCAGCCGGCTGATCCATGCAGCACTTTCTTCAGTTTCTGTTAAATACACTTTTTTTTCCACACTTGCAAACGGACCCGGTATATCCCTGGAAACCGCCACCAGAGGGGTGTTCATTTGGTCTGTGATATCCACGCCTGCAATGTCATTTTCCTTGAGCATATTGTCGGCCAGGCCCTGGAGCAGGTTTTTTTCACCGATCAATATGCCCAGCTCGGAATTCAATGCCAGGTACTGGGCCATGAAATCGATGCGCTGGTTGAAACGCTGGGTTACAAACTGGTTGATGATACCCACCCCCAGGTATCCCATGGTAAAGGTGGCGGCACTGATAAGAAAAACAGCAGCAGAAAGCACCCGGATGTGAATGCCGATATTTTTCGGAAGCAGGCTTTTCATCTGTCTGCCTCCATTTTCAGACCGAGTTTCTGGGCAATCCGGGGGTTGGTGCGGCTTTCAAACACAGGCGGAACCCTGCGGCATTCTCTGCCGCCCAGACAATCCATGACAAGACCGCCTGCCTGCCGTCCCAGGGCCTGGTAGTCGAATTCAAAGGAAAAAAGTGCCCCGATACGGGTAAAATAGGCATTGTACCCGATGACCCCGGTATTTTTATACAGGGCCTGTTTGATCACATACTGGATCAGTTTTTCAGAAATAACGGTCTGGTCCGGGATCATCCAGACCGCATCGATGCGGTCCAGGTTGTCCTGCAGTACCCTTGCAATATACTTTCTTGCAGTTACCGCAAGGGGGATGACCTCCACAGAAATATCATCCACAGCTGCGGCCGATGCGGCTGCCTCAAAAAACCACTGGTTATGGTCCGGATCAAACAGCAGACCGATTCTGCGAAGGGATGGAAACGCTGTGGAAATGGTGTCCAGCTGGACTGCCACAGGGATGCGCAAAGAAATACCGCAGGCATCATCAGGTATATGGGGCACCGCATCCGGATCCAGCAGGGCAGCATAGATTTTTTTGCCCGGAATGCCGGTTTTCCAGACCAGAGAGGCAGCTTCCGGTCCCACGGCCGTCACCAGATCATAGTCCCCGGTTATCAGGCGGTCGGTCACCTGGGCGGTTACCAGGTCATCTCCGGGGGAAAGAAAAAATATGTCAGAGCCTGAAAGTCCTGAAGATACCCGTTCCATTATGCCCTCGGTCACCTCCAGGTAGGGCCGGATTTTCTGGGAAACCACTACGGCTACCCGTACGTCAGAGGCACGCACCACAAAAGGGGCTGCCATTACGCACAATACAGCCATAATGACAAAATAATGAAGGTTTCTGCTGCAGGTTACAGGCATTCGCGGTTTCCAGGTTCTCATTTGGGTATTGCCCGGATTTTATACCAGAACCAGGAAATAATTACAAAACAATAATCCGAACCAGCCGGGGAAATCTCCATCAACACCCGGAGAATGCAGTTCAAAAATATCCTTGCGTGTTTTTTGTTTTTTATGTATAGTCATATTATACATAAAAAAGATGGAAAGGATAGTCAGGATATGAAAGCCTCTGTGGTTGATTTAAGGTACAAAATGAATGATGTCCTTAAAGCGCTGGACAGGAATGAAGAAATTACGATCTTCTATCGTGGCAAAGTAAAGGGGGTATTGATCCCTTCAAAGAAAAAAACACAATTGAAGATTGTTGACCATCCCTTTTTCGGTATGTTCGTTGAGGCGGACAAAACGTCTGTTCAAGAAAAACTGGATTATTTGAGAAGGGCCAGGTACAGTGATTTTTGACACTGATATTTTTATCTGGGTGCAACGGGGTAACAAAAAGGCCGCAAAAATAATGGAAAAGTCAGAGGACCGTTTTCTTTCCATTCAAACTTACATGGAGCTGTTGCAGGGCGCAGGAAATAAGACCCAGCACAAATATGTAAAAGATTTCATATCCTTGTTTGGATTTACGATTTTGCCATTCACTGAAAATATCGGGCACCGCGCCGCTATCTATATTGAAGAATACACATTATCCTCCGGGCTCAGATCAGCAGATGCCATCATAGCAGCAACCGCTGTTGAAAATAATCTCACCCTTGTATCAGGCAACAAAAAGCATTTCAGGATGATAAAAGAACTGAACTTCAAAGGGTTTACACCGTAGGTGAAACAGATAAACAATCAAGGGATCTTGTTTAGGGGGTATCGGACACTCTACTGGCAGCTGTATCATACCAGCCCAGGTCCGGGCTGAGACCTTCAGGCCACCAGATCATGCCGTGGCGGGTGAAATGGATGCGCAGCTGCATCACAGCACCAGCCAGACGAGGAACATCGTTCCCGTCACCAGCGATACGACCACCGTCGGAATGAAGATGTGTACCGGCGTCAGGGCCATCGGCATGCCCTGGATGGTCTGGCCACTCAGCGCGACCGAGATCCCGATGGTAAATACCCCCTGGGCATAACTTAAAACCCTTACCCCAAGGGTTTTGGGGG
>JAWOEP010000218.1:0-11454 GCA_046482705.1 Desulfotignum sp. | reverse complement strand
CATTTTTTTCTAAACTAACCCCCATATCCTGACGGACACAACAAAGAATGAAAGCTGTTAGCTGCTAGCTGCTAGCTGAGTACTGATGGCTGACGGCTGATGGCTTTCATATAACCCACATGTCCTGGCGGACACAACGAAGCATGAAAGCTTTTAGCTTTTAGCTGTTAGCTTTTAGCTGAGTACTGATGGCTGACGGCTGACGGCTGATGGCTTTCATATAACCCCCATGCCCTGGCGGGCACAACCAAAAATGAAAGTATGAGCAGGCAGATATTAACTTAACACTTAAAACTTAACACTTTCATATAAACCAATTATGCAAAACAGACAAATCATGGATAAAAATGGATAAAAAAACAAAAAAAGAACGGCAGAATGCATTTGACAGCCTGCCCCAGGGGATCAAGGAAAAACTGACACCGGAAGAAAAAGCGCTGTTTTTAACAGCAGATACCTGGCCGGAGACGCTTTTTGAGAAACTGGATGAGTTTCTCATCAAAGAGTGAACAGCAACACAAGCCCGGCCCTGTTTTCCAGAAACCATACACAAAAACTTCGACCTGTGGGGTTAGCGGTTAGCGGTTAGCCTTTAGCATCTGTTTTTTTCTGTTCCAGGATCTGCCATCTGGTGTATAGATCCTGGACCTGTTTTTCAGCCTGCTCCAGTGCTTCACAGGCTTTGGTCATCTGCACCACCTGTGCGGCAAATTCAGGGTCCTGGATTTTGTCGTGCAGGGCCTGCACACGGGCTTCTGCCGCCAAAATGTTTTCTTCCATATGTTCGAGTTCATACTTGTCCTTATAGGAAAAAGCAGGTTTGGAACCAGAAGGCTTTTTTGCTGCCGGTCTGGCAGAAGACCCGGATGTCTGCTTTTGTGATGGCTGTTTCTGAAGGGTTCTGGCTTTGAGGATCTGGTTGAAATCCTTGTAAAATGCAGCATCTGCTGCCGGATCCAGATACAGTATCCGGTGACAGACCCGGTCCATGAGATACCGGTCATGGGAGACAATCACCACAGCACCGGCAAATTCCTGGATGCTCTGTTCCAAAACTTCCAAAGACAAAATATCCAGGTCATTGGTGGGTTCATCCAGAAGCAGGACATCAGCAGGCTGCAGCATGAGGCCGGCCAGAATGATCCTGGCTTTTTCTCCGCCGGATAACCGCTTGACCGGCATATCCAGCTGATCCGGCATGAACAGAAACCGTTTGGCCCAGGTCACCACATGTACGCTTTTCCCCAGGTAGTTGACCGCATCTCCGCCGGCTGGATTCAGGGCATCCCGCAGCAGGGTTTCAGGGTCCAGCTGTGTTCTGTCCTGGTCATATACGGCAATTTTCAAGCCTTCCGCCCATTTGACCGTGCCAAGATCCGGTTCCACCTTTTTTTCCAGCAAAGATAAAAACGTGGATTTGCCGGAGCCGTTTTCCCCCACCACCCCCAGGCAGACCCCGGGCCCCAGTTCAAAGGTAATGCCGGAAAAAAGACAGGTTTCTCCAAATCCTTTGCTGAGGTTGTGCACCTGCATCAGCTTTCGGGTCTGCCGGCCGGTACCGGTGAAATCCATATCCACTGTGGCAATGTGGCGGTTTCTTTCCCTGACTGCACCCAGATCCTGGCGCAGTTTGTCGGCCTGGTCAATGCGGAACCGGGCCTTGGATGTTCTGGCCTTGGCACCCTGTCTGAGCCACTGGTCTTCCCTGCGCATTTTACTGGCCAGAGATGCCTGCTGTTTTTGCTGGGCTGCCAGAAATTTTTGGCGTTCTTTTTCAAACACCTGGTAAGACCCCTGCACTTTAAAATATCCCCGGGCATAAAACTTGCCCATCTCCATGATACTTTTGCACACATTCTCCAGAAAAGCCCGGTCGTGGCTCACCAGGATATAGGAAAACGGCCCAGATACAAGGACCTGCTCCAGCCACAGAATGCCGCTGATGTCCAGATGGTTGGTGGGTTCATCCAGCAGCAGAAGATCCGGGCCCATGCACAGGGACCGGGTGATGGACAAGCGTTTCTTCCACCCGCCGGACAATAGTTTTACCAGGATATTTGTATCTGCAAATTTGCCTTTTCCCAGTGCCTGGTTTATCCGCTTAAGGCGCTCTTTGTCATCCATGGGAAGGTGTGACAGGCTGGAAAAAAGCGTTTCTTCCACGGTCTGATCCGGATCCAGAACGTCTTCCTGGGCAAGATAGACGACACGCTGACCTTTTTGCACCGCCACTTCACCGCTGTCAGGAAGTACCATGCCTGCAATAATCTTGAGCAAAGTGGATTTGCCGCTGCCGTTGCTGCCGATGAGCCCCAGATGTTCGCCTTTTTTTACATCAAAACTCAGGTGTGAAAAAAGGGTGTCATCACCAAACGTTTTGGATATTTCAGTGGCGGAGAAAAGAACTGACATGAAAAAAAATACCTGAAACTAGATGTTGTTCTGGATCCGAATGAATACCCGGACCATTTTGATGACAAAAGTGAATACCAGGGCGGTACTGATAAGCAGGATAAAGTTGGCGGCAAAAAAGGTCATGATAAAACTGAAAGGGTCTTCAAGACCATAAGATGCCATGAGCAGGTCAAATCCGAAAAAAAAGAAAAAAACAGAAACCAGCATCAGCACAATCTGTAAAATCCACCAGGTATATTTCATGAAACAGGTCGGTTTCCTTGAATTATAGTAACAGGGCCAAAATCCTGCGACACAATACCTGTTTTGCCAAAAAAAATCAAATCAATATTGATTATCCACAGGGGGTTCATATAATAAGTAAATAATCCAGGATATCATCACAATAAATATCCGGCAAAAAATTATTTTGGAGAATACAGGTTCATGAGGGTGCTGCTGGTGGAAGATGATGAAAAAATCGCCCGGTTTGTGGAAAAAGGACTGCGGGCATCCGGATTTGTCATGGATACCGCACCCACAGGAATTCTGGGATTTGAAAAAGCGTTTGAAAAATCTTATGATACCCTGATCATTGATATTATGCTGCCGGAACTGGATGGATTTTCTCTGATAGGCAAAATCCGGGCACATGATAACAATACCCCTATTATTGTGCTGAGCGCCAGGGACCGTGTGGAAGACCGTGTCAGGGGGCTTGAGGCAGGTGCAGATGATTATCTGACCAAGCCTTTTGCTTTTTCCGAGCTGCTGGCCCGGATCCAGGCATTGATCAGAAGGGCCGGCAATGTGACAGATCCGGTCATACTTTCTTATGAAGACCTGTGTTTGGATATTGTGAAACGCCAGGTCAAAAGAGGGGACCATACAATTGATCTGCAGCCCCTGGAATTTTCCCTGCTGGAATACCTGCTGCGTAACCGGGAACGGGTGGTGTCCAAAACCATGATCATGGAACATGTGTGGAATTATAATTTTGATCCCATGACAAATGTGGTGGAGGCAAGAATCTGCCGGTTACGGGAAAAAATCGACAAAGATTTCCCTGTAAAACTGATTCATACGGTAAGGGGGGCGGGGTATGTGCTGAGGAACCAGGATGCCTGATCTTTTCAGGACCATCAGTTTTCGTCTTACCCTCTGGTATACCGGAATTTTTTCCATATCCGCCTGTGTGGCATTTGTGCTTTTTTATTATCTGGCCGTGTCCACCCTTCAGGACCAGACCGACCAGGAACTGCTGGAAAAAGCCAGCCAGTTTTCCGCAGTTATTCAACAGAGCGGACTGCGGGGAGCCAGTAATCTGGCGGTTATAGAAGCCCAGGCAGCCGGAGAAAAACTGATATTTTTCAGACTGCTTTATCCCAATGGAGAGGTGTTTGCATCCTCCCACATGTCTTATTGGAAGGATATCAAAGTGAACCAGCAACTGCTGGATCTGCTGGTGAAAAAAAAATCCCATGTGTTTGACACCCGTACTGTGGACAATACCCAAAAGGCACGCATTCTGTATGCCTTTGTTGCCCGTAATGTAATTTTACAAACCGGTACTGCCATGGACCTGCAGGCCAAATTTCTCAATGCCTTTAAACTGGTATTTGTGGTGGCCATGGCATTTATCATCGGTTTTTCCGCTCTTTCCGGCTGGTTTCTGGTGCGCAAGGCATTGCTGGGGGTGGATACCATTACCCGAACCGCCAAGCAGATTACAGGTTCAAATCTCCAGAAACGGGTGCCTGAAACCGGCAGCAAGGATGAACTGGATCATCTGGCCAATACCTTTAACCAGATGCTGGACCGTATCCAGACCCTGGTTAACAGTGTCCGGGAAATGGGGGACAATATAGCCCATGATTTGAAAAGTCCGGTTACACGGATTCGGGGAATGGCGGAAATGGCCATAATACAGGGCGATACCATGGATGATTTTTATGCTGTGGCTGCCGATACTATTGAGGAGTCCGACAGGCTTCTGGATATGATCAACACCATGCTGGTTATTTCCAGAACAGAGGCAGGAGAAAGCGGATTTCAGTTTCAGCAGGTGGATGTAACCCGGATGATCCAGCAAGCCTGTGATCTGTTTGTACCGGTTGCAGAGGACAGACAGATACAATTTACCTGCAGTGTTGCACACACTTTTTATGTAAATGCAGATATTAAAATGCTCCAGCGCGCATTTTCCAATCTTGTGGACAATGCCTTGAAATATACGGACAAAGGGGGTCAGGTTAGGGTTCAAGCCATGCAAACCCCTGGTGAAAACATTGACATTCAGGTGATTGATTCCGGACCGGGAATTGATCCGCGCTTCCAGGAGCGCATTTTTGAACGGTTTTTCCGGGCTGAATCATCCAGGAACAGTCCGGGCACAGGACTGGGGCTTCCCCTGGCCAGAACCATTGCACAGGCCCATGGGGGAGATGTCCGGGTAAAAAGTACACCAGGCAGGGGATCTGTTTTTACCCTTACATTACCGTATTGTAATTTTCAGGTCATTTAAAAATCATATTTCGGTATTATAATAGCAGGCATAGAATAAATTATGGCTTGGCATATATTTTTGAACCTATTGCAAAGGGAGAAGATCCATGAAACACATCAATAAAATAAATGCAGTTCTTCTGGTTATGTTCATCAGCCTTGTGATGCTGCCGGTGCCGACCCTGGCATCGAAAAATTTCCAGATGATTCCGGCCAGTTTTTCCGAGCTTGCCCGGGAAGTCAAACCTGCTGTGGTCAATATTCAGACCGTTAAAACCATCCAGGGGGGAGGCAGGGTGTTTCAGCATTTTTTTGGCCAGCCTTTTGGTAACAGAGAAGGTCTGGAAGAATTTTTTTCACCTTTTTTCAATCAGCAGCCCCGGGACCGAAAGGAACAGAGTCTGGGATCAGGATTTATCATCAGCAAAGACGGATATATTGTCACCAATAACCATGTGATAAAGGATGCGGATGAAATAAAGGTTATTCTCCATGACAAACAGGAATATGACGCCAAAATTGTGGGCACTGATCCCATGACCGACCTGGCCCTTATCAAGGTGGATGCAAAAGATCTGCAGCCGCTGAAATTCGGCAGATCGCAAGATGCACAAATAGGATCCTGGGTGGTGGCCATCGGCAGCCCCTTTGGTCTTGAGCAGACCGTCACAGCAGGTATTATATCAGCCAAGGGACGGATTCTGGGATCCGGCCCTTATGATGATTTTATTCAGACCGATGCCTCCATTAACCCGGGTAACAGCGGCGGTCCTCTGCTCAACCTGGACGGTGAAGTGATCGGCATCAATACCGCCATTGTCCGGTCAGGCCAGGGAATCGGGTTTGCCATTCCTTCTGATCTGGCCACCGGCATAATCGATCAGCTTATCGAAACCCAGCAGGTCTCCAGGGGGTGGATGGGGGTGGCAATCCAGAATGTTACCCCGGAACTTGCAGAGTATTACGGCATCAAAAACACCGGCGGTGTGTATGTGGCCAAGGTTTATGAAGACAATCCCGCATATGAGGCGGGCATCGAACCCGGGGATGTCATCATTGCCATCAACGGCAAAGAAATCGATACCTCCAGGGATCTGACCATCACCATTGCCAATCTCAAGGTCAACGAAACCGTCGATGTGAAGCTGATAAGAGAAGGCAGAGAAAAAATTGTCAAAGTTACGCTCGGGGAACGGCCGGACCAGGATCCCGAGACCCTGGCATCCAGTGATGCATTTGACGGGTTTGGATTCAAATTCAAGCCTGTGGATGAGGATATTGCAAGACGTCTGGGATATCCTGCAGGTATCAAAGGACTTGTTGTAACGGAAATTAAACCAGACACTCCGGCAGAAAATTCCGGTGTCCGGCCCGGTGATCTGCTCATGGAACTGAACCGCCACCGTATCACCAGTCTTGAAGAATACCTGTCGCTGCTTGACCGGATTGAAAAAGGGCGGACTGCCCAGCTGCTGTTCAGAAGGGGCAACAGCCATGTGTTTGTTGTCCGGTTTGAGAAATAACAGTGATCACCCCAAATCAGTATCCAGCATAAAAACAGGAGGAAATTTTCATGGATACCATCATTGAGAGCCGCCCTTTGCAGATCAAGCTGGCGGATGGAACCCAGATCAAAGGAGAAGTTAATTTGAACCGGGGCAATGGATATGACAGGTTAAGTGATCTTGTGGGGGATTATCATGAAAATTTTTTAACCGTTTTCAACGCCACCCTGCACAACGAACACCAGACCGCACAAGACAGCTACCAAACCATTCTGATCAATAAAAGTCATATACTTTATGCCATACCCGAAGATGACATGGATTAGCTGGGTTATCACTGGAAAACAGGAATTGGTGGAGCTGAGGGGGATCGAACCCCTGACCTTACGGCTGCCAGCCGTACGCTCTCCCAGCTGAGCTACAGCCCCACATCGAATGAAGATGCTGATTAATAATCGAAACACAGACCTGTGTCAATACAAAAATTACATTTTTTAAAAAATAAAAATTATTCCCGGTGTGGATCAGGTGGTGGAACCTGAAGAAAATATTGACATAATACTTTACGAAAGGATAGTATGGAGTGTTTTATTAATTGTCAATAATCGGGTGTGTGAAGGAGAAACAAATGCTGCGTTATCTGCGGGAAAATACTGGCAACTGGATCATCAAAATTTTTCTTGGAATTATTGTGGTGGTGTTTGTGTTTTTGGGTGTGGGATCCATGAATTCAGACCGGAACAATTCAGTGGCCTCTGTGAACGATGAACCTATTACCGTCAATGAATTCCAGGATGCTTACCGGAATCTGGTGGAACGGATGCGCGCACAGTTTCAAGACAATCTCACCGATGATCTGTTAAAGGCCTTAAACGTGAAACAGCAGGCCCTTAATTCCCTGATTGAACAAAAACTGGTATCTGCCCAGGCTGAAAAACTCAATGTCATGGTATCAGACCAGGAACTTGAAGCGGTTATCCTGGCTATTGATGCATTTCATAAAGACGGGGTTTTTGACATGGATCAGTATAAGCGGGTTTTGGCCCTCAATTCACTGAGCCCTGAAATGTTTGAACAGCTCCAGCGCGATGCCCTGAAACAGCAGAAAATCCAGGATATGGTTCTGGGAAGTGTCTTTGTGTCAGATCTGGAAGCAGAACGCTTTTATCTGCATCAGAACACCCGGGTGGCAGTGCATTACCTTAAGGTTGATCCTGCTGAATTTACAGATATTACCCCTGGCCCGGAGCAGATCCAGGACCATTACCAGAATAATATGGACCAGTATCGATCTGAACCCAAACGCAAAGCTGTATATTTACAATTTTCTCCCCGGGATTACCGCAGCCAGGTAACGGTTACCCGGGCCCAGGTCCAGGACTATTATGAACAGCATCCAGAAGAGTTCAAAATACCGGAAAAAGTTGAAGCCCGCCATATTCTGATCAAAGTGGATGATACTGCCGATGACCAGGCGGTGGAAACAGCTGAAAAAAAGGCCCTGGCGGTTTATCAGCGGGCTGTTTCCGGAGAGGATTTTGCTGAGCTGGCCAAAGAAACTTCCGAAGGACCTTCCAGTGAAGATGGGGGATATCTGGGTAAATTTGACAAAGACAGCATGATCAAACCATTTGCAGATAAAGCTTTTTCCATGAAACCCGGTGAAATTTCAGAACCGGTCAGAACCCGGTTCGGGTGGCATGTGATAAAGGTTATGAACAGGTTTGAGGCACAAGTAAAATCTGTGGAACAGGCAACTGAGCAGATTGAAACCCGTCTGGCGGAACAGGAAACACAGAATATGGCCTATTATAAGGCAGGCGAAGCCTTTGATGCCGTCATTGATGGAGATACCCTGGAACAGATAGCCCTGCTTACAGAAAAACAGGTCAGGACCACTGATGTTTTCGACCAAAACGGCAACGGACTTGATATGGAACAGGCAGCTGATTTTGCCGGTGCTGCTTTCACCCTTGAAGAAAACCAGATCAGTGATGTCAAGGAGATCGGCAATGCATATTTTCTTATCAAAGTAGTGGAAACCATTGATCCTGTGCAGCTGCCCCTGGAGATGGTACAGGAATCAGTCATTGATACCCTTGGACAAAAAATGCGCCGGGCAGCCGCGGAAAAAAAAGCACAAGAACTGCTAGCAACAGCACAATCTGCTGAAAATCTTGAAACAGTTGCCCAAAAAAACAAGATGACACTTTCTTCCACCGGCTTGTTTGCCCGCAATGATTCTATTCAAGGGGTGGGCAGATCTGCTGCGTTTACCAGTGCTGCTTTTGATCTGACCCCGGAAAATCCAATTTGTTCAAAAGTTTTGGAAACAGACCAGGGCTTTTTTATTATTGCTTTCAAGGAAAAAGAGGTGCCAACATCTGATGAAATCAACCAAAACCTTGCAGATATGAGGCAGCAGCTTTTGCAGACAAAGCAGGGAGAATATTATCAGGCATGGATTAATGAGCTGAAAGAAAACAGCAAAATTGAAATTGATCCCCAGTTCATAAACTAGGACCGGATCAGTGAAAAAATACTGCAGTTTCATTTTACTGGTCCTGATCTGGGTCGCTTTTGTTTCCTGTGCGCCAAAACACCCACTGCCGTTTGCCTCCCGGAACCTGCCGGCTGATCCTGCCCTGGTTCACGGGGTGCTGCCCAATGGATTTCAATATGTTCTTCTGCAGAACCATACCCCCAAAGACCGGGTCAGTATCCATCTGAATGTGTTTGCAGGCTCGGTTCATGAAACTGATGAACAGCAGGGAATAGCCCATTTTCTGGAACATATGCTGTTTAACGGAACACAGCATTTCCAACCCGGGGAACTGGTGACCTATTTTCAGTCCATCGGCATGGATTTCGGTGCAGATGTCAATGCCAGCACTTCTTTTTTTCATACGGTTTATGATTTAAGCCTTCCCAAAGGCGATCAAGCACATCTTGAAGATGCCCTGCTGGTTATTGCGGATTATGCCCAAGGGGCCTTGCTTTTGGAAGATGAAATTGAAAAGGAACGCGGTATTATTCTGGCTGAAAAACAGGAACGCGATTCTGTTTCCTATCAAACCTTTAAACAGAACTTTGCTTTTGAACTTCCCGGCTCCATTCTGCCCAAAAGATTTCCCATAGGCATTGTACCGGTAATCCAGGCAGCTGACAGAGATGTGATTAAAAATTTTTATGATGCCTGGTACAGGCCGGATAATATGGTGCTGGTCATGGTGGGAGATATGGATATTCCGACGGCACAGGCACTCATCCAAAAGCGGTTTGCATCATTTTTTCCGCGCGCTTCAGGCAAAAGCCCTGCACCATCTGACATACAATGGATCCCCCATAAAGGCTTAAAACCCTTCTATTTTTATGAACCAGAGGCTGCAGAAACCAAAGTCACCATAGAGCGCATTGCATACACTGATGCTGTTTTTGAAACCACAAAGCAGCTTAAACAGGATCTGGTCAGGAAGATTGCAGATACTATTTTCCAAAACCGGCTCTCACATTTGATCAGCCAGCAGACAGCGGGTTTTTCATCTGCATCTGCGTATTCCGGGACTTTTTTACACCACCTTTCCATAGCAGCTGTCACAGCTGACTGCCAGCCTGAAAACTGGCAAACCACTTTGGTCCAGTTGGAAAAGATGCTGCGCCAGGCCCTGGAATCGGGTTTTACCCAACAAGAACTGGATCGTGCCAAAGCAGTGTTTATTTCCAAACTGGATGCCGATGTCAAACAGGCTGATACCAGAAAAACCGCCCGGCTTGCACATTCGCTTTTGCAATCCATTCAAGACAAAAAAATGTTTTTATCTCCTGACCAGAGAAAGGAACTGCTGCTGCCCCATATGGAAAAATTGTCTCTGGACCAGGTGAATCAGGCATTTAAAGATTCCTGGCAAGCTGATCACAGACTGGTCCTGGTTACCGGTAATGCACAGATTGGTTCCCGGCCCTCTTTTTCTTCCGAAGACAGCATACGCAAAATATTTGTGGAAAGCCGCCGGGAACCGGCTGATCTGTTTGTGCCTGTTGTATCTCAAAAATTTCCCTATCTGCCGATGCCGGATACACCGGCCCGGATTACACACCAGCAGAAAAATGAAAACAATCTGGGCATAACCATGATTGATCTGGATAACAATATCCGCCTTAATCTTAAACAGACAGATTTTCAAAGAGGAAAATTTTTATTCAAGGCGGTTTTCGGCAATGGCAGGGTATGCCAGCCAAAGGATATTCCCGGTCTTGCCCATATCAGCCAGCAGACCGTCCGTCTGAGCGGGCTGGGTGTCATGGATCTGGATCAGCTCAAACAGGCGCTGGCCGGAAGGGATGTGGACATTTCCTTTACTGTGGGAGAATCATATTTTTCACTGGAGGGAACAGCTGACCCCCTGGAAATAAAACTGGTTTTTCAACTCATTTATGCCTACCTTGCTGATCCCGGTTTCAGACCTGAAGCACTTGATCTTGCCAAAACCCGTTACCGTCAGAAGTATGACACCTTGAAGCGGACACCTGAAGGGATCATGCGTATCCATGGAAACCGGTTTCTGGCAAAACAAAATCCATTGTTCGGGATGGCCCCTCCTGATGCGGTGGATCAGATTACGCTTGAGGACATCCAATCCTGGCTCTCTCCCTATTTTATGGAGAATGGGCTTGAAATCTCCTTTGCAGGCGATTTTGATCCTGATGCGGCAATTTTCCATGCCCGCACCGTTATGGAGGGGCGTGAACCAAAAAAGAACGGCCCGCCTGCCTGCACCCGGGAACCGGTAAAGTTTCCCAAAGGGGAACAACTGGATCTGACCCTGGACACCAAAATAGAAAATGGTGTGGTAAGAATGGCCTTTCTTACAGATGATTTCTGGGATATTGAGCAGACGCGTCAACTGTCCATATTGTCACGGGTGGTTTCCGACCGCCTTAGAAAAATCATTCGGGAAAAACTGGGGGAAGTCTATTGCGTGCTGCCGGGCCTTTGTCAATCATAATATCAATGCGGTAATCCTCCATGGCAGAATACAAATATTCCTCC
>JAWOEP010000013.1:0-25161 GCA_046482705.1 Desulfotignum sp. | reverse complement strand
CATGCCATTGCCCTGGGTGAACGGGCCCAGCTGGCCACCCATGTGAGCAAAACCTTTTTAAAGGCTTTGGGCTCTCCCAACCACTACACCCATGATGCGCTCTGCAAAGGATCCATGAACACGGCCTGCCGGTCCATGTTCGGGTATACCGACGGCCAGATGGGCATTAATTACGCCAACACAAAACATATTGTGCTTTACGGCAGAAACATTTTCGAATCCATCAATGTCAAAGAGGTGAACACCCTGATGGATGCCCTGGAAAAAGGAGCAAAGCTCACCTATATCGATCCCAGGGTGAATGTCACAGCCTCCAAGGCCCACCGCTACTGGATGATCCGGCCGGGCACCGACCTGGCCCTCAACTACGGCCTGATCCACGTCATTTTAAAAGAACGCCTCTATGATGCAGAATTTGTGGAAAAATGGGTACACGGCCTCACCGATCTGCGGGATTTTATAAAGGAATACACCCCGGAATGGGCTGAGTCCGAAACCGGGATCCCGGCCGGAGAAATCAAAGCTTTGGCCAGGGAGATAAGCCGGGAAAAACCGGCGGTTATTTTCCATTACGGGTACAGATGCGCCAGCCACCAGAATGAGATCTACATGCGCCGGTCCATCCTCATGCTCAACGCCCTCATGGGATCTGTGGAAGCCAAAGGAGGGATCTTTTTTAAAAAAGGCCCGGGAGCCGAAGGCGGCAAGCCGGCCAGAAAACTCACGGAACAGGATTTCCCCAAAATAGAGGTACCCCGCTTTGACAAGGCCGGAACCCCGGATTTTCCTTTGCCTGACCCTGCCCATGGGGTGGCCCAGATCCTGCCCTATGCCATTCTCAACGAAGATCCCTATCCCATAAAGGCATTGATCAACTACCGGCTGGACCCCCTGATGTCCATTGCTGATACCAGCACTACCAAAAAGGCTTTAGACAAGCTGGATCTCATTGTCACCATTGACATCAATTATTCAGACATTGCCTGGTATTCTGATGTTATTCTGCCGGAATCCATCTATCTGGAGCGCACTGACTGCATCCAGCAGATGAACGGACTCAAGCCCATGATGTTTCTCCGGGAAAAAGCTGTAGAACCCCGGTATGACACAATGGACGGCGCCATCATCCTCAAGCGCATCGGAGAGCGGCTGGGCATAGGCGATTATTTTCCCTATGAGACCATAGATGAGCTGGTGGACTGGCAGCTGAAAGGCACCGGGTTCACAAGAAAGGATTTTGCGGCAAAAGGCTTTGTCAGTTACGGCAAATCCCCCATATTCTGGGACAGAAACGACATCCCCTTCAAGACCCCGTCCAAAAAGATCGAATTCAAATCATCTTTGCTTGAGGATGCCGGTTTCTCCTCTTTTCCGCCCTATGAATCCCCGGCAGCCCCCCCGGATAAAAAATTCCGCCTGGTGGTGGGCCGCACCGGCCTGCATACCCATGTTTCCACCCAGAATGTCCCGTATCTCCATGAGCTGATGAAGGAAAACCTGCTGTGGATCAATAACAAAAAAGCGGCTGACCTGGGCGTTACAGACGGCGCCACAGTGGAGGTGGCATCCGCCTGCGGAAAAGGACGGATCAAAGCCTTTGTCACAGATCTGATCCATCCTGAAGCGGTGTTCATGGTCCACGGATTCGGACATGAGGCCAAACTGGCAAAACGGTCCTACAACCAGGGATGTTCAGATGCCCTGCTCCAGGAAAATCTGTATGACAAGGTCGGGGGAAGCCCGGCATACCATGACACCTTTGTCACCGTGACCCCGGTGTAATTTTCATAAGGAGGCAATGAATGAGCCAGTATTACCTGTTCCAGGACAGTAAAAAATGCATTGGGTGCCACGCCTGTGAGATCCAGTGCAAAACCAATAAAAATCTGCCCGAAGGCCCCAAACCCTGCCAGATCATCCAGGTGGGGCCCAAGTTTATCAACAACCTGCCCAAAATGTCCTTCATCTTCATGCCCTGTTTTCACTGTGAGAACCCCTGGTGCGTATCTGCCTGCCCCACCGGCGCCATGCAGCAAAGGTCTTCGGACGGCATCGTGTTCGTACAGAAAGATCTGTGCGTGGGCTGCAAAACCTGTGTATCGGCATGTCCCTGGGGAGCACCCCAGTGGAATCCGGACACCGGAAAAGTGGAAAAATGTGATTACTGCAAGGACCGGGTGGACCAGGGTCTGGCACCTGCCTGTGTCACCACCTGCACCACCGGGTGCCTGAAGTTCGGGAAAGTGGAAGACATGACCCAGATCCGGCGCCAGCGCCATGCTGAATCTGTGGCATCTTTAGAGAACAGCAGCTTTTAAAGGAGCGTGACCCATGGCCAAAGACACCTGTCCGGTGCAGTCAACCCTGCAATACCTGTCTGAACGTATTGCATCCGGTGTCCTGACAGACCCCAAAGTGCGGCGGATATGTGAATCCCTCCGGATGCTGGTGGAGGAAATATCCCTGGGAGAGGCCGGGGACGGTCATATGGCCGCCATTGACGACCTGATGGCCGAATTTGAACACAGGACCCCGAATGACACTGCAGTCAAGACCCGGGACCACTTGAAACAGGTTCTGTCAGACCACAGAGAAGTGTTTATCAGCCACATTGAAACCCGGAACTGCCCGTCCCATGACTGCGGTGTCATTGCCCCGTCCCCCTGCCAGATGGCCTGTCCCGCCGGCATTGATGTACCCACCTATCTGGCACTTATTGCCGAGGGAAAAGATGACCAGGCCATTGCCGTAATCCGGGAGGACAATCCCCTTCCCTGGGTATGCGGTCTGGTGTGCACCCGTCCCTGTGAGATGATGTGTGTCAGGGGGCGTATCGACACCCCCATCTCCATCAAATTTCTCAAGGCTTTTGCCGCGGAACGGGCATTGTCGGACCGGCGGTATACCAACCCGGAACCGGCTCCCCCCAATGGAAAAAGCATCTGTGTGGTGGGAGCCGGGCCGGGCGGGTTGTCCTGCGCGTATTACCTGGCCCTGATGGGATACAAGGTGGAGGTGATCGAATCCCTTCCCTTTGCCGGCGGCATGCTCATGGTGGGCATTCCCCGGTACCGCCTGCCCCGGGAGGTGATTGACCGGGAAGTGGCCATGATAGAAGACCTGGGGGTGACCATTTCTTTCAACACCCGGTTCGGCTCGGATGTCACCTATGAAGAGATGAAAGACAGGGGCACGGATGCCTTTTTTCTGGCCATCGGTGCCCACAAGGCCTGGGACCTTGGCATCAAAGGGGAGACAGATTTTCCAAAAGTCATTGATGCCATCACATTTTTAAAGAATGTGGCCATAGGGGACCGCCATGCACCGGGCAAGCATGTGGTGGTCATCGGCGGGGGAAACGTGGCCATTGATGCGGCCAGAACCAGCCTGCGTCTGGGGGCCGAAAAAGTCACCATTGCCTACCGCAGATCCAGAGAACAGATGCCGGCTGATATCGAGGAAGTGGAGCAGGCGGAAGAAGAGGGCATTGCGTTTGCCTTTCTCACCATCCCCACAGAAATTACAGGCAATGATGGCAGGATCACCGGCCTTGCCTGTATCAAAGCGGAGCTGATCGCCAAAAAAGGGACGGACCGCCTGGCACCGGTTCCCATCCTGGGCAAGGAGTTCACCATCCAGGCGGATGCCGTCATATCCGCCATTGGCCAGTATGTGGATGACAGCGGCATGACTGCGTTTGATGCTGTCAACTGGACCCGCAGAGGGACCATTGACGTGAACCATGCCTCTATGGAAACCAGTATGCCCGGGGTGTTTGCCGCAGGAGATGCGGTCTCCGGGCCTGCAACCGTTATTGAGGCCATCGGCGGCGGCAAACGGGCTGCCGAGGCCATCCACCGGCACCTCACCGGCATGCCCCAGCCCAGGATGCCCAAAATTCCGGTGCGCCGCCGCAAAGTCCCCATGATCGAAATGACGGCAGCCGAAAAAATGCGGCTTTCCCGGCCGGTCATGCCCATGCTCAATGTGGACAGAAGACGGACCACCTTTCAACAGGTGGAACTGGGATATGATGAAGCAGCTGTGCGAAAGGAAGCCCGGCGGTGCCTGCGGTGTGATGTCTGCAGAAGGTGCGGCAAATGCGTGGAGGTCTGCCGGGACAAGATGGGCATTGATGCCCTGCATCTGGGATATCTGGATTTTGACCACCCGGTGAAAACCGATTTCCGGCTGACAGCGGAAAACTGTATCACCTGCGGGGCCTGTGCAGCCAATTGTGAAAACAATGCCATGACCCTGGAAGAAAAAGACGGCAGACGTATGCTCAAACTGTGCGGGACCATCCTGAACGAACAGGAGATCCAGACCTGTGATGCCTGTGGGGCAAAGCTGCCGTCAGCCCAGTATATGGCCTTTATTTCGGACAAAACCGCCGACCTGACCCAGAAAGCGGAACAGCGGCTTTTGTGTAACGACTGCCAGCGCAGGCTGTCAGCGAAAAACCATGTACCGACCCGGCCTGTCAACCCAACATAAAGGAGGCTGTTATGCTGTTTAAACGCGGCAATCGTGTGGAAGTGTTCCAGGCATCGACAGATGAAGCCTGGGAACCCTATATGAATGATTTTATCGGTGTCCACGGGGTGGTGACTGATCCGGATACCTCCATCAATGATCCGGATGATCTCATAGAGGTGAGCCTCCAGGGCAAAGGCACCCACCGCCTGCCCCAGGACTGTCTCCGGATCCTTTCGGATACGCGATAATGGAGAGGAAAAACCAAAAGAATGGATCAGCCATGATTGAAATTTTCATCGACAATGCAGCCATCCCATGCACCGAAGGCCAGACCGTGCTGGAAGCGGCCCGGAAAAACAATATCAGCATCCCCCACCTGTGTTTTCATCCGGCATTGAAGCCCTCGGGTGCCTGCCGGATCTGCGGAGTGGAGGTCACCTCCCCCACAGGAAGGCAGACAGTGATGCTGTCCTGCGTGCTCAAGGTAAAACCCGGAATGGTGGTGCTCACAGATTCTCCGCTGGTCAGATCCCACCGCCAAAAAGCGTTTGTCCGGTTGTTCCGTATGGCGCCCCAGGCCCACCGGATCAGGGACCTGGCCCATAGATACCAGGTGGACCTGCCCCCGGAACCGGATGGATGCATCCGGTGCCGGCTGTGCATCCGGGTCTGTCAGGAGATCGTCAAGGCCGGGGCCCTGAAAATGGAAAAAACCGCGGCCGGCAGCCAGGTGGTAAAAGGAGACGGCCAGTGCATCGGCTGCGGTACCTGTGCCAATCTGTGTCCCACCGGCGTAATCACGGTGACGGACCATGACAGTGTGAGAACCGTTGCTATCCAGGACCGCACCGTGGGGCAGCTCCCCCTGGAACGGTGCGAAGCATGCGGCCGCATGTATGCCACAGCGGATTTTCTGAACCGGGTGTCCCATATCAGCCCGGATCACCCGGATACCAAAGAGCACCACAGCCTGTGTCCGGCCTGTGTCAAACTCATGTCCACCCGTGCCGTCACGGAAAAGGCACACATAAAAAAATGAAACCTGTGCTTTACCTTTTCTGTCTGGCGGGGATATGGGGCCTGCCGGCACCGGCATTCGCCATCCAGCTGCATACCGGCAATGCCGGTATTATTGCCCATCAAATAGGGCATCTGTTTTTTTTATTTTCCATGGTGGCACTCATGTTCACCATCAACAGCCAGGGATTGGTCCGGCAGAAGGGATGGCGGCTGATCCAGCTTGCAGCCCTGTTTTTTATTTTCTGGAACCTGGATACCCTGGCAGCCCATTTTCTGGACAACCAGATTGAAGTGGTGCGTATCGAAACCCTGAGCATAACCAATATGGCCATTGTCACCCAGTCCGATTCCCAGCTTTTGGCAGTGATCTATTATTTTCTCAAGATGGATCACCTGTGGTGTGTCCCGGCCATGATCTTTTTGTTCATGGGACTGAACAGCCTGCTCAAAGCCCAGCGGCAGGATGGAAATGGGGCCGGAATATGACAGCCAACCTGCCCATTTTGCTGGTGGATGTGCTGGGTTCCGTGGCCATGGTGGTGCTGGGGATCCTGTCCATCTTCAAGGCAAAATCCCTGCGGGACCAGGCCCCGGATAATGCCGTTTTCCTTTATCTGCTGTGGATCTGCGCCGGATTCACCATATTTGCAATATCCCGGTCCTTCAGCCATATCCTGCGCCAGTTTCTCATTCTCACCGGCAGCGGGGATATCTGGCATACCATCGGCCCCTATACCGGTGCTGTCAACACCATATCCTTCATGCTGGTGGGAACGGTGACCCTGTTTTTCAACCAGAGCTGGCGGATCAATGAAAAAATTCTGTCCGCCAAACAGAAACAGGAAGATACCAGTGCCAAACTGCTGGAACTTAATCAGACCCTGGAGCAGAAAGTGGTGGAAAGAACTGAAATGCTCACCAGTTCTGAACACAAAGCCAGACGGATTTTTGAACATTCCCTGGATACCATTATGGTCACGGACCCGGATTTCAATATCACGGAAATCAACCGGGCCGGAGTGGCCCTTACCGGATTTCAGAAAGCAGACATGCTGGACAAAAAAATGGGGCTAAAAGATTTTTTAACCATCCCATCTGAAAATGAGCGGATTTTCGGACTTCTGGAAACCCATGAGTATATCCTGAACGAAGAAACCGATTTTCTGCGCGCCGATCAGTCCACTGTCAGGGTACTCATCACCGGAGGCGTGGATTATGGTGCATTCGGCTGCGGCAAGACCTTCCATTTTATCATCAAGAATATCAATGACAAAAAACAGATGGAGCAGCAGATCGCCCAGGCGGACAAACTGGCCGCATTAGGGGAATTGTCCGCAGGCGTGGCCCATGAAATCAACAACCCCCTGGGCATCATCCTGGGATATACCCAGCTGATGCTAAAAAATCCCGGGGACCATGAGGAAGATCTGAAAACCATTGAAAAGCATGTAAAAAATTGTAAGATTGTGGTGTCCGACCTGTTGACCTTTTCCAGAAAAGGGTCGACAAAAATGCAGCACATTGATGCATGCAAAGTGGTGGATGATGTGATCAGCTTTCTGGCCAACCATTCAGATTTCAGAAATGTTGTGGTCATCCCCCCCAAACCCTGCACCCGGCCTTTAACCGTTTTCGGCAATGAACAGGAGCTGGCCCAGGTCATTATAAACCTGATGATCAACGCCTGCCATGCAGTGGAAAAAACAGGCCGCATCCAGGTGGAAATCAGAACAGATGACCAGGACCAGGTCCTGATTACGGTAAAAGACAACGGCACCGGCATCCGGGAAAAGGATTTTTCCCGGATCTTTGATCCGTTTTTCACCACCAAACCTGTGGGACAGGGCACCGGATTGGGGCTTTCCGTTGGATACGGCATTATCCGGCGCCACGGAGGAGATATCACAGCCAGAAACAGAAAAGAAAAAGGTGCCGCCTTTACCATCAGCCTGCCCCGGGCTGAAGCGGCAGACGAGACCCCGGACAGGGAGGAAACCTGATGACCGCCCGTATCCTGGCAGTGGATGATGAAAAAGACATGACCCGTCTGCTGAAACGCACCCTGGAATCGGAAATCGACTGCACGGTTTCCATGGCATTTTCCGGGGAAATGGCCTTGAACATCCTGGAACAGGGGGCCTGGGATCTGGTGATCTGTGATATCCGCATGCCCGGCATGGACGGGTTTGCTTTGCTGGAACAGATCAAAAAACGGTATCCGGATCTCACAGTGGTGATGCTCACAGCATTCGGCAATATTGATTCTGCAGTCATTGCCATTAAAAGCGGGGCCTATGATTTCATTGCCAAGCCCTTTGAACAGGATGAAATCATTTTCAAGATCCGCAAGGCCCTGGAGCGCAGCCGGCTGCTTCTGGAAAACAAGCAGCTGCTCAAGGCCAGAGATAAAGACTTTTCACCCCTGGTGGGCCACAGCCCGGCCATGGAAAAAGTATTTGAAAAAATTGCTATGGTGGCCGCTTCCGATGTCACCGTACTCATCACAGGAGAATCAGGCACCGGAAAAGACCTCACCGCCCGGTCCATTCACCGCCGCAGTTTGCGCAGTAAAGCCGCCTTTGTTCCGGTAAACTGCCCCACCATTCCTGAACATATCCTGGAAAGTGAACTGTTCGGTCATAAAAAAGGGGCGTTTACCAGCGCGTTTCAGGATAAAAACGGATTGTTTCAGGAAGCAGACCAAGGCACAATCTTTCTGGATGAAATCGGGGATATCGGACTGTCCATCCAGACCAAGCTTTTGCGGGTGATCCAGGAAAAGGAAGTCAAACCCTTAGGGGATACAAAGGTCCAGAAAGTGGATGTACGCATCATTGCCTCCACCAACCAGGACCTCACCCAAAAAATTGCCCAAAAAGAATTCAGGGAAGATCTTTTCTACCGGTTATCGGTTATCTCCATTGAACTACCGCCCCTGCGGGACCGGATAGAAGACATACCGCTGCTGACGGAGCACCTGGTGGCCAAAAACTGCAAAAAACTGAACAAACCCCTGAAGGCTATCTCTGAAAATGTCATGGATCTGCTCTTGAAACACCCATGGAAAGGAAACGTCCGGGAATTGGAAAATGTCCTGGTACAGGGTATCCTCTATGCCAGAGACGGGGTGATCCGCAGATCTGACATCCCTGTTTCCAAGGCAGACCCTGATGCCTGTCCTGAAACCTGTCTGGACGGCCATATCATGGAGATGCCCTATAAAGAAGCCAAGGAAACCATGCTCACCCGGTTCAACCATGACTATGTGGGGGCCATGCTGTCCAGGACCAGCGGCAATGTCACCCGGGCAGCCAGGCAGTGCGGCCTGGACCGCCAGGCCCTGCAGCAGATCATGAAGCGGTTTGCCATTGACCCGGAGGATTTCAGATAACCACTCATTTTGTGCAATATTATTCAGGCGCCGCATAAATTTTATTGCACTGCCCCCAGCCCTCTAAAACAGCCACTGAAACCAAAAAGCAAATAATATCATACAAAAAAAGTATGAATTCGGGTGGTTATGAAACAATAATATGGATAGTAAGAATTTGGCATTAATATTGCTGACAGTATATATCAATGTGATTTATTAAACCGGTATATACGAATCCAGTATCCGTGTTTAAAAACCCAATAATAATTTTTTATTTGTAACAAATCAAAGGAGGGAAAATGATGGTGAACCGTACCAGGTTTTATCTTGCAACCGCACTGATGATTGTGTGCTCATTTGTGGCAGTGGCCATGGCCCAGACAGGTTCAGAGCTTACCACGCCGGGTATGTCTGAAAAAATGAAGACAGCCATTTCATCAAGTCTTGACAATCCGGAATTTGCCGCAAAAACCCGGGAAGTTATCACACCTGGCGATGAACCTGGATTTTTAGGCATTCCGGGCGCCCCTGACCCCAGCCTTATTCTGGGCTTTTTATGGGCCATCTGGGTGGGCTGGATCTTTTCCACCGTGGGGGCATTCGGCGGTATCATGGCCGGGGTGGGGCATATCACGATTTTTGGCTTGGCCGACTATGCCAAATCCTTTGGCAAGGGCAACCCGGTGAACAACCTGCTTACCGACTCCATCCGGGTGTCAAACCAGTGGCTGGTGGGAATCAGCGGATTGATCTCCTCACTGAACTATTACCGCATGGGACGTCTGGTGCTGCCCCTGGGTGTCTGTCTGGCCATCGGGGGTGTGGGCGGTTCCTGGCTGATACCGGAACTGACCGCCGGTAAGATATCTCTGAAAGACTATATCGGAATTTTCGGACTGATCGTATTTGTTCTGGGCGGGTTTTTGATTTATGAAATGACCCCGAAAGGATCTGCCGGCAAAAAACAGGCCAAGGCAGCGGCCCAGGCCTTTGAAAAGGCGGCCAAAGAAAAAACCGACACCTCGGAACAGGGCGTTAAAGTCATCGAGGGGTCCTGGACCTTCATGTGGGTGGCTGTGGGCCTGGTGGTGCTGTCCGCTCTGTGGATCAACCTGATTCCCGTAGCCAGATGGGTCGCCTATATTCTGGTGCTTGTGGGCTGGGGTATGGCTTTCAAGATCGGCAATATCCGGTTTACCTTTTACGGACAGGAATTTGCCTTCAAAGCCTATGTACCAATGCTCGGCGGTATTTTCATCGCATCCCTGGCCTCGTTTCTGGGTATTGGCGGCGGGTTTCTCTTTGTACCGTTCCTGACCTCTGTGGCAGGGCTCCCCATGTTCTTGGTGGCCGGCACCTCGGCCCTGGTCGTGCTTATAGGCATGATCGTATCCATATTTTCCTATATGGTGGGAAAAGGCGTGGTCATTGCCTGGGGTTTCATCGGTGTTGAGCTGATCGGTATTTTCATCGGCTCCATGATCGGACCCCGGACCTCCAAATTCATCCCGGAAAAAGTACTCAAGTGGATCTTTATCATTCTTGCCTTTTATGTGGGTATCCGGTATACATCCAAGGGGTTTCTGGGATTCAGCCTGCTGCCGCCGTTCTAAACACATGCCTGTGTGCACCTGACATAAATAAGGTACACGGCTTTTTAACGGGTGTTCCAGGGGCCCTGCACTGCTGAGGGTGCCTGGAACACCCCTTGTTTGTTGTTCTGCAGGCAGGATGACAAAACTGCTGCTGAAAAATCCCCCCACTGTGGCAGGACCAAACTGACATGTAACTTCATGGAAAGTTATTAACAATACCGATATGGATGCCATACAGACTGTTTTGAATTTCATCGATCCGGTGCTGATCTATCCCTACCGGCTGTTTGACAACCCCATGGCCGGATGGTGGGTGGGCACCTTCTGCCTGGCCGCCTGGGCTGTGCTCATCGGAGAGATCACCCTGGCCATAGCCGGCCGGGTCAACCGGTCTGCGGTTTCCACCAACCTGGATGATACCATGTATTACCATGAACAATCCATGAAAGCCAAGCAGGCCGGGGATGAAAAAGCCTATAAAGGCATCAACAAACTGGCCAACGAGGCCTACGGCAAATCCTTTTTCCTGCTCATGGCAATGGGGATGGCCGCCCTGTGGCCGGCGTTTTTTGCGGTTGCCTGGCTGGACAAACGGTTCGGGGATATCGGTTTTATCATGCCGGCCTGGACCGGGGGCCTGGAATTGAACTTTGTTGCCCCGTTCATCCTGATTTATATCTCGCTGCGGGTTGCCTGGGCCAAGACCAAAAATAAGATTCTCCCGGCTTTAAAAGACTGAACAAACCGCCTTGGCATGGTAAAAACTGGTAAAATCATTTCTGTCCACAAACCCCATCTCCAGATTCATGTACCAGGCTGACACAAATGTGCTTTTATCCGCACCCCACAGCCATTTCTGCTCCCCGTCAAATACTGGTGGCATGCAATGGTCCCGGCCTTTTGCCAGGGGTACGGCAAGGGTGAGCAGTTCGTGGATGGTGGGCAGGCGCCACGCGGTATACCCGCCAAACTGCCGGGTGTTCAATTGTGCCACATAGATTTTTGCCTGAAACCAGGTAACAGGAAACCAGGTACCGGACTGCTGCCACACAAGACCGTAATGCCTGTCATGCACCAGGCCGTCACTGGACACAAAAAAATCATTGGCACCATATCGGCGGGGCTGCATGAACCGGTCCAGATCAAAAAAAGCGCGGGCCTGTTTCAAAGGAATTTTTTTGGGAACGGCACGCACCGGCACCGGCCTTCCACTCTCAAATGCAGAACAGCAGGGTCCCTGCCCGTCCGTGTCCTGACCTGCGGATGCGGCCGGATCCGCCCCTGACTGCTGTGCTTTTTCCGGCACATGCCCGGTTTCCTGCTCCAACCCTGCCGGGATGAAACATATTTTTTCTTTTTTTGTCTTCCAGGCCCGGGCCAGGTCTTCCAGGTTCCGGCACATGGTATCGGCTCCCTGGAACCGCCCGGCCGGTTCCGGATCAAGGGCTTTGGCAAAAAACCGGTCCCAGGATTCATCGAGGTCCGGATTCATCTGCGATACCGGGGAACCGCTCTTTTGGGGCAGCTGCCCGGTGAGCATCTTGTACAACATGATACCCGCAGAATACAGATCTGCTGTGATATCCACTTTTTCCGGGTCTGTTTCCTGTTCCGGGGCTGCGTAATAAGGGGAGCCCACACGGGTGCTCCCATGCCACTTTCGCCATTCTCCCTGGCGCAGGGACAGCCCGAAATCACAAATTCTTATTGTATCCAGATCTGTGATCAACATATTGGCAGGCTTTATATCCCGATGGATAATGCCGGAAAAATGGAGGCACACAAGGCCTTTCAGTATCTGGGTGGTATAATGCACCGTTTTTTCAATGGGAACAACCCGGGTGTCATCTTCTTCAAAGGATTCCCCCATAAGGGTTCCCAGGTTGTTGCAAAAAAAATCCATAACATAATACAGTTGGTTTCCTGTCCGCCCGAAATCCAGAATATCCACCACATGGGGATGCCGGATGGCAGCCATGGTGACGGCTTCTTTTGTGAACATATCTTCCAGTTCTTTTTTTGGTGTAAGCGCAGCCAGCAGGGAAGACGGCTCCAGCAGTTTTAAGGCGGCAATTTTGTGGGTGACAGGATAGGCTATCTTATACACCCTGCCCATGCCCCCTTTTCCCAGCAGGCCTGTGATGGTGAATCTGCCAATTTTTTTCATGTCGGGTTCTCTGTTTTATCCTTTGTCCACAGCATCAGCTCCCACAGCCAGTTTTTCCGCATACATTTTCGGGATACCGGCAGCAATAATTTTTTTGCCGGTTTCAGCAAAAGGATACGCCACCGCCATGACAGACAATTGGCGGGTTTGTGTGTCATACACCAGAAATTTGGCTTCAGGCGTGCCGTCTCTGGGCTGGCCAACACTGCCGGCATTGATGATATATTTCTTGTTTTGATCCAGCTGAATGATCCCGGGGCGAGGTTTGTCTTTAGACAGGCGGTCACCATCCCAGGAAATGATGCCCAGATCATGGGTATGTCCCACAAAACAGATACGTTCCTGTAACCGGTCCAGCTTCTGAATCAATTTTTTTTCCGGCACCTGGAAAAGATATAGGAACAGGTTTGCAGGCGGCACACCATGGACAAACCGCAGGTCTTCTTTCACCAGAAAGAAGGGCAGTTTACAGATTTTTGCAACAGCAGGCCCTGACAATTGCGCCAGTGTTATTTCAAGGGCTTTTTGCGCCATGGGATTGAACCACTCCAGGCTGGCCCTGTTTTTCACAGCCATTTCATGGTTGCCCAGAACAGAGGCAATTTTGTGTTCTGCCAGGAGGTCCATAACAGCCTGGGAATCCGGGCCATATCCGATATTGTCTCCCAGTGTAATAACAGTATCAACACGCTGATGTCGAATTTCCTCCATAACAGTGTGAAGGGCTTCAAGGTTGCCATGAATATCTGATAAAACGGCAAATTTCATTGTATGGGCACCTCCTGTTTTGCATCATTTCATGCACCTGGACCTGGCAGCCAGTCTGATACCAGGTGCAGCTTCAGTATACCGTTCATTGGATTGTTTTTAAAGTATGATTTGGCCGATACCCTTTACAATGCGCATGAAGCTGTCCTAACATTATTTTAACAAAACATTAAAGGTCTCCTAATACAGAACAGTTATATTAATCTGCTGTTGACGCCGGCTGGAGTCTCTATGACCTGGAGTAAATACTGTCATACAACCTGTAAATTTTAAACATAAAGAAACCTTCAATGAATACAGATAATACAACTGTCCAGGCAAAGGCCCGGAATATGGCAGAGCAGACCGGACCGGAAAGCGCCCCTTCCCAGAAGCGCAGCCACCGTCTGGTGAACAAGGAAAACCGGAACACTGTTGGAGAAAAAAACGTTGAAAATCCCAAAATGCGGTGTGAAGATGTCAGTGTTTTTTATGACAACGGCGCCACCAAAGCCATAAATGCCGTATCCATGGATATTGGTTCCAACGAAGTCATTTCCATGATCGGTCCGTCCGGATGCGGCAAATCCACATTCATACGCTGTTTGAACCGTATGAATGACACTATTGAAGGGTGCAGGGTGGAAGGACGTATCTTTCTGGAAGGAAAAAATATTTATGACAAGGATGTGGATGTGGTGCCGCTTCGGGCACAGATCGGCATGGTTTTCCAGAAACCCAATCCCTTTCCCAAATCCATTTTTGACAATGTGGCCTATGGCCCCAGAATCCACGGACTTGTCACCAACCGGAGCGAAGCAGAAGAGCTGGTGGAAAAATCCCTGGTACGGGCCGGGTTGTGGAACGAGGTCAAGGACCGGCTGGATCAGCCCGGCACCGGGCTGTCCGGGGGCCAGCAGCAGCGGCTGTGCATCGCCAGAACCATTGCCGTCAATCCGGAAGTGATTCTCATGGATGAGCCCTGTTCCGCACTGGATCCCATTGCCACGGCCATCATTGAAGAGCTGATCGATGAACTTCGCCGGGATTACTCCATTGCCATTGTCACCCATTCCATGCAGCAGGCCTCCCGGGTATCCCAGCGGACCGCCTATTTCCACCTGGGAGATCTCATTGAAATCGGTCCCACCGAACAGATCTTCCTCAATCCCCTGCACCAGTTGACCCAGGATTATATCACCGGACGGTTCGGCTGATCCCGCACAATTGTGTCAGCAGTCACTTTGGAACAGGCATAATTCTAAATAGTGCCCCATCTGACTCTTCTTTTTCTTTTCCTGTTCTCTTCCTTGGAGATCACTGCATAAAACCAGAATATGGGTATTGAAAAACTGCAGCCAAAGACTTGTACAAACAAAGCAATAGTGATATGTCAATAATAATCTGCTACCGTTCCATTTTGGCCTTTACTTCCGGTTGCAGTCAGGCCCGGGTTGAACAAATGCACAGACCAAGGATCTTTAATGGCTGATATTGCTACCAGGCAGGCATTGATGCAGCGTATCAGTGCTTTGGAAAAAGAGACCGCCCGGCTCCGGGACACCAAGCAGAACCTGCAGCAGAATCTGCGTGAAATGATTTTTCTCAAATCTCTCGGTGATCACCTCAGCAGAACACTTTCCGTTGATAATATTGCCCGGTCAGCCGTTCAAGGCATGTATGACATCATGTCTGCGGATCTTGTCATCTTTTTTTTGAGAAAACAGGACCAGCTGCATCTGATTTCACAAAAATATAAAGATTTCCGGTTTCATCACAGAGAGGAAGGCACTCACAAGGTGGGCCAGTGCCTGTGCGGATTAGCAGTCAAAGAAAAACAACCGGTTTATGCCGCCAACATCCATACAGATGGCCGATGCACCTGGAACGAATGCAAAAAAGCCGGTCTTACCTCTTTTGCCGCACTGCCCCTGTGTATTGATGATGCGGTCATTGGTTTACTGGGACTGGCATCAGCCTGTGAATATGATTTCCACAACCATGCCACCCTTCTTGAAACCGCGGCAAACCAGATCGCTGTGGGACTTCAGAACGTATTGTATTACGACCAGATACAGACCCAATCAAAAAAGATGGTGCTGGAGATCCAGGAAAAAAACCGGGTAAAACAGGTTTTGGACGACGCCGTCATTTTTACTGAAACGGTTCTGGACAGTATCCCTGATGTGATCGGTGTACAGGACAAAAACCACCGGATCATACGATACAATAAAGCAGGGTATGCGTTTCTCGGGCGAACCCCTGAAAATACCATCGGCAGAAAATGCTATGAATTGATCGGCCGGAAGTCACCATGCCGCACCTGTGCCACAGCAGAAGTCTACAAAACCAAAAAGCCGGCCCAGGTGCAAAAATATGTCACAGATATGGATAAATGGCTGGATGTCCGGGCATATCCCATACTTGACGAAAACAATGAAATTGCACAGGTTATTGAACATTTAAGGGACATCAGCAAGGAAAAGCGGGCTGAAATAAATTTAAAAGAATCCCATGAAAGACTGATCGCTGTATTGAACAGTATCGATGCCACCATCTATGTGGCGGATATGGAAACCCGTGAAATCATTTTCATGAACAGACACATGGTAGAAAGCTTTGGCAAAGACTTCACCGGTGACATCTGCTGGAAGGCATTCAGGAATGCATCCGGGCCCTGCCCGCACTGTACCAACGACAAACTGATCGATGAAAACAAAAACCCCACCGGTGTCTGTGTATGGCAGGGCCACAACCCGATCACCGACAAATTCTACGTGAACCATGACAGGGCCATACAATGGACTGACGGCAGAATCGTAAAACTGCAGGTGGCAACCGATATCACGGATCACAAAAAAATGGAGGAACAGCTGCGCCAGGCCCAGAAGATGGAAGCCGTGGGAACCCTTGCCGGCGGGGTTGCCCATGATTTCAACAACATGCTGGGCGTAATTTCCGGTCACGCAGAACTGGCCCTGAAAAAAGCAAACCCAAAAGACAAACTGTACAAAGATCTTGAACAGATTCACAGCGCTGCCAACCGGTCTGCTGATATTACCCGGCAGTTACTGGCATTTGCCAGAAAGCAGACCATCTCCCCCAAAGTGCTGGATCTCAACCATACTTTGGAAAAAATGTTCAAAATGCTGGGCAGGCTCATCGGTGAAGACATTGATCTGCACTGGGAACCTGCAAAAGATGTGTGCACGGTCAAAATAGACCCCTCTCAAATCGATCAGATCCTGGCAAACCTGTGCGTAAATGCCAGGGATGCCATCACAGGGGTGGGCAAGATCACCATAGAAACCGGCATAACCGTCTTTGACCGGAAATATTGTGACACCCATGCCGGATTTGTTCCCGGAGAATTTGTCCTGCTGGCAGTCAGTGACAATGGCTGCGGCATGGACCGGAAAACACAAAAAAACCTGTTTGAACCCTTCTATACCACCAAGAATCCGGGGAAAGGCACCGGACTCGGACTGGCCACTGTGTACGGCATTGTCAAGCAGAACAGCGGTTTCATCAATGTCTACAGTGAGCCCGGCATGGGAAGCACCTTCAGAATCTATCTGCCCCGGCATACCGGTATGCCCGACAGGATAACGGACAAACCTGTCTCTCCCATGCCGTTGGGCAAAAAAGAAACCATTCTCATCGTGGAAGATGAAACCACTATTCTCGAAATGCTCGAATCCATGCTGGAAAGTCTGGATTACACCCCGCTTTGTGCTGACACACCCGGCCGGGCCTTACAGATTGCCAGTGAACATTCTGACCGCATTCGCCTGCTCATGACCGATGTGGTCATGCCGGAAATGAACGGCAGGCATCTGGCTGAAAAAATGGCAGACCTCTGCCCGCAGCTCAAAATTGTTTTTATGTCCGGGTACACTGCCAATGTCATTGCCCATCAGGGTGTACTTAATGAAGAAGTGAATTTCCTGCAGAAGCCTTTTTCCATGGAAAATCTTGCCAAAAAAATTCGGGAAGCCCTGGACGAATAACCGAGCTGAATATAAGGCTGTAATTTTCCCTCTAACACAAGATGGGAAAAATTATCTTTAAAAGAAAACAAAAATATGGGAAAATAGTTTTTTTAACGGTGTGGAATACGGTTGCGCCAGGCCCCTGAGAGCAGCCGGAAAACAAGGAAGTTCCATGAGTGAACAACGGTTGAAAAAACTGATTGAAAAACGGGTTCCGGGATTATTTTATATTATATTCATCTTTGCCATGGTGGAATTGGGTATCCTGATGATCTGTGTGGTTTCCGCCGCCAACCAGACCCTTGTCAAAGTATATGACCAGGACAGGGCCATTGTGTATGAAGATATCTACAGTGCTGAAGCCCTGGCTGAATTCAAGCTTATATACGGGATAAAAAATTTTAGGGATGAGGGATTTGTTGTCACCCGTGTGCTTGTTGACAACAAATTTCCCACCAGAACCTGGATTGCTTTATCCATATGCATACCCCTTGTGTTAATACTGTTTGTGGTATTTGTGGTACGGGTGTATGAGGATGTGTTTCATCTGAAAAAAAACCGGCCGGAATCCGGGACCCGCGATAACCCGGAATTTGATTTTGAGGAAACAAAATTTGAAAAACTTTTTTCCACACTGGGACGGTTGAATATATATTCACTGGGTGCCACAATCATTGCTGCAGCTTTCCTTTACTGGATGGTGCCGGATCTCCTGGTATACATCGGCAAAATCAGTTACCAGACCATTTCCCAGCTCAAATGGGTGCTGTTGTGTATGGTCCTGCTCGGCGGCATTTATTTTATCATCAAGGCATTTTTGTCCTACAAAACAAAAATAACAATCCTGCAGCAGCAGTCTGATATTCAGAAAAACCGGGACCGCCTTGCCATAGAAGCCAGGTTTGGAACAAAACTGCTGGAAGATCGCCATAAATAATGCCGGAATGCGGTCCCGGGTTCTGATTCAAGATAAAGAAAAAAGGAAAGGGTTTTGAAAACTGTCTGGATGATAGTTTTATTTTTTTTGGTTTCTTCAGTTCAGGCCAGGGAACTGACGCTTGAGCAAGCACTTGACCTGGCTGAAAAAAATGCTACAGAGCTGCAGATTCTGGATGCAGAACATGCGCTTGCAAAGGGAGGTTTTCAGCGTTCCGCCCAGGCATTTCTGCCCAAAATTTCCCTTGATGCCACCTTGCTGCGGGCGGATTCTTCTTTGATCAATGACATTCCGGTTCCGTTGCTCAGCCTTCCACCGCGTATAGACTACCGGGATTTTGGTCCGGTTGATGGGATGATCAGGGGAATTCAGGTAATACAGCCAGTGTTCAATGCTGATGCCTTAAAAGCCCGTGAACAGGCCAATAAAGCGGTTCAGGCACGCCGTCTGGCATATCAGTGGGGAGAACAGCTGATGCGGTTTCAGGTGGCCGGGTCCTATTATGCTGTTGCCGTACGTCAAGCAGATGAACGCGCAACCCGTATGGCGCTGGAAGCTGCACTCCAGGCACAGGATATGGCAGACGGCGCATATCAGGAGGGTCTGGTTGCAAAACTGGATGTTGTGCGGGCCGAAGCCGAAGTGGCAGCAGGCACAGCCCGGGTGAGAACGGCGCAAGCTGAAGTGCGCAAGGCCAGGATAAATTTTGCGGTATTGCTGGATCTGCCGTCTCAGGAACATCTTATTTTGGCCAGCGATTTGCCCGCGCCTGTGCCGCCTGTAACTGAACAGATGCCGTCAAAAAAACGCAGCGATTTGAAAGCCCGGGAAGCAGAACAGGAAGCCGCAGCCGCAGGTCTGGACAAGGCCAAAGCAGGGAGGCTGCCCAGAATTAATCTGCTGGCCCGGCAGCAGTGGTTTGACGGAGACGAGCCCTTTGACATGTATGCCGACGGCTGGCTTGTGGCACTTAATCTGCAATGGTCCCTGTTTGACGGTCTGGGACGTCAGGGAGAAATCGCAGAGGCCCGGGCCCGGAAAACCCTGGCCCGGATCGGGGTGGAACATACCCGGCGCACAGTAAAAAAAGAGCAGGAATTGGCCATCAGCGAATGGCGGGCAGCCTGGTCTGCCTGGCAGGCTTCGGTCGATGCATTGGAAGCTGCTGAAGATGCACTGAGACTGGCACACAGGCGATACGAGGAGGGTCTGGGAAACATGACCGATCTGCTCGCCACCCAGGCCGGCCTGTATCAGCGCCGGCTTGAATACACCCGCTATCACTACAAGGCTTTACTGGCATCCATGAACTATTGCCTGCGTCATGGAAAGGATCCCCTAACGGTCCTGCCGGGAGAAATGCGATGAGCATCACTGGCCACAAATATCTCACCATTTTTTATTGTTCCCTGTTTGCCTTTCTGGTGCTGACCGGTTGTTCTGAATCCCGGGACACTGACACCGCATCTGATTCTGGCGGTAAGGAACCGGTCACCGTGAAAGTAGCAAAAATCAAACCCTGGCAAAAAGTAGTAACCCGCCATTTTCCCGGCGTGGTAAGCCCCGGGCGGCGGGCTGTGCTCAGCACCCGTGTAAACGGAACGATCAAGTCAATCAAGGTGGAAGCCGGGGATCAGGTGGAATCCGGTGCTGTATTGGCCCACATAGAATCCCGGGATTTAGAAGCCGCTATCACAGGAGTAAAAGCACAACTCAAAGCGGCAGAAACTTCGGCTGCCAAGGCATTGCGGGATGTCAACCGATTAAAAAGACTGTACGGGGAAGATCTGATAGCCCGTAACCGCCTGGAACTGGCCCGGGTGAAACACCAAAAATCCCTAGCAAATGTAGAAAAAATCCGGGCCGAGTTAAAAGTTCAGCAGGTTAACCGCAGTTATGCACATATTACCGCCCCTTTTACCGGCATAGTGAGCGAAGTGGTTATGGACGAAGGTTCATTCACCGGTCCGGGACAGCCTGTATTGATTCTGGAAGACCGCACAGCACTGCAGATCGATGTTCCCATTCCATCAGAGGCAGCTGATCAGATAACCCCCCGGGATATACTGTCAGTAAACGATCCCTCAATGAGCAGACCGCTGCAGGCCAGGTATGTGGCGATTTTACCGGCTATGGAAAATGCTTCTGCCGGTCAGGTGCTGCGGCTTTCACTGGAAAATCCGCCGGAAACGATTCAGCCCGGACAGGTGGTTAATGTACTGCTGAATGAAACCGGACAAAAAGGGCTTGTGGCATTGCCGAGAGCAGCGCTGATTCGCCGGGGCCAGCTCACCGGGGTATTGGTAGTTGCACAAAAGCAGAAAAAAGCCTTTGTTTATCTGCACTGGATCCGCCTTGCTGCGCAGAATTTTGAAGAAAACGACTTTATTCCGGTCTCTCAGGGGTTGGACCCGGGAGAATTTGTTGTGCTGCATCCTTCCCCTGATTTGCAGGACGGTCAACAGATTCGAGCGGATATGGATGGGGAGTCTTTGTGATGGCGCAGCTTGGCCTGGCCGGGCGTATTGCCAATCGTCTTCTGGATTCTCCACTGGTTCCCCTTTTTATCATTGCATGCTTTCTTCTGGGCGGATACAGCCTGCTGGTTACGCCCCGGGAAGACCGGCCTGATATCGATATTCCCACTGCCATGGTGTTGATACCCTGGCCCGGCGGGGGTGCGGAACGGGTGGATGAGCAGCTGGCACGTCGTGCCGGCACATGGATTCAACAATTATCATCTGTGACAGAAATACACAGCAGCAGTACGGATCACGCCGCCCTTCTGACAGTGGAGTTTGAACCTGGAACCGTTGAAGCCAAAGCTTTTGCGGAACTTGAAGAATTATTCAATGTCCATGCAGACCATCTGCCGGTTGCTGCCGCTCCGCCCCGGATTGAAACCTTTGGAGAAGAACGGCTGGTCATGTTCATGGCAACCCTGAGCAGCAAAACCCATTCTCCCCGACAATTGGAAAAGGTTGCCGGGGAGATCTGCGCCCGCCTGGAATCTGTACCTGGTGTGCGCAGTATTACGCGCCATGGCGGAGAGGAACAAGCCATTGAAGTATTGCCCCGGCTCCAGGAACTGGCTGTTCACGGTATATCTCTGCATCAGGTGGCTGAAGCCATTGCCGGCGCCGGCCGGCAGATGCCGGTGGGATTTTTAGAAAGCGCCCCGGTGACAGCCATACAGGCGGGAACCGATATCAGCAGTCGCAAAAAACTGGCCCGCATCCCGGTGGGCCGGGGATCCGCAGGTCCGGTATATCTTGAAGATGTGGCAGATATCCGCGACGGCACAGTGCACCGTAACCAGGCGGTCCTGAACTGGCAGCAGGGGCAGTCAGCAGCCTTTCCTGCAGTCACTGTAGCCGTGACCACACTTGCCGGCCACAATGTCAGCGATGTCACACGCCGTCTCCATCAGCGCATGGCTGAGATAAAATCCGAGCTGGTTCCGGCCCCAATGAACTTTTCGGTCAGCTATGATGCGGGGAAAGAAGCAACGGAACGGGTTTATAACGTACTGAGCCAGCTGCTGTCCGGCACACTGATAGTGGTGGGTATCATCTGGCTCGGACTGGGCTTCCGGGCGGCCGTAATTATTGCCATGATGATGCCGGCGTCACTGGCAATCGTTCCCTTTATCTACAATCAAGTGGGGTTTACCCTTAACCCGGTCTCCATTGCTGCAATGATACTGGCTATCGGCATCCTTTCCGACGATGCCGTGGTGATGCTGGAAAACGTCACCCGTCAGTTTCGCAAAGCCGGCAAAAAAAGCCGGGACCTCACCGTTACTGCGGTAAACGAAGTGGGTAATCCCACCATCTTAGCAGATCTGCTTGTTGTGGCAACCCTGCTTCCCACCGCCTATATCACCGGAGAAATGGGCCAGTATGTCCGGGCCATACCGGTAGGTGCGTCTGCCGCGGTTATGTTCTCTCTGCTGGTTGCCCTTACGATTACGCCCTACTTTGGTTTACGGCTGCTGAAGGTAGATACTTCCCTTGGTCCAGAGACATCCTCTGACCAAGACAGGCAGGAAGCAAACCAGGCAGAAAAAAGACCTTATCGCGTCTACCGGGCCTTAATGGATCTGCTGATGACCCACGCAATCCTGCGCTGGATTTTATATCTGGGACTGCTGATACTGCTTGTGGCGAGTTTTTCTCTGGTGGCATTGCGCTGGGTACAGGTCGGGTTGACACCCCTGCTCAATCGTCAGGTTTTTGTGGTGGAGGTGGAGCTGCCTGCCGGCGCTACACTGACTGAAACCCTGACTGCGACATCTGCTGTCAGCAGAGAACTCCGCAAACTTTCAGAAGTGAAATCTCTGACCGTGTATGCCGGAACAACAGCCCCGTTCATCTATCCGCCCGCAGGCATACCGATTCCCGAACAATTACCGCCCCACCGTGCCAGTGTGCATGTGGAGATGGTACCCAAGCAGGCGCGGGACCGGCTCAGTTATGAGGTCAGCCGGGAGGTACAGCATCAGTTAAGCGACTGGCTGGCTCCTTACAATGCCAAAGGCTATATCGGCCGCATTCCTTCCGGGCCCTCCAGCGACCGGGATGTCACTGCTGAAATCTACGGCCCAAATGCCGGTCCCCGGCAGCAAATGGCAGACCGGATTGAAAATTTGCTGACCAGTCAGCCAGGGGTGTTGAACACGGAACAAATGCCGGATTACCCTTTGCATCTTCTTAATTTATGGGTCGACCCGCAGCGGGCTGCGGCCCATGGGGTGATTCCTGCGGAGGTGACCCGCACACTGCTTCTGGCAGTAAATGGCCGCACCGTCACAAATTGGGCGGTTCCCTCTTCCCGCGAACCGGTGCCGGTAATTCTGCGGCTGGACAAATCTCTGCGTGACAATGCCCAGGCCCTTAAAGCCATCTATGTTCCCGGTATAAATGGCCATCCTGTGCCTTTGGAGGATTTGGTGGATTTCAGGCGGCAGCCAGGCAACCAGGTGCGGTACCGGCGGAATATGCTGCCCTTAACCACTGTGGTGGCAGATCTGGACCGATCCGTTGTACAGCCCTTGACGGTTCAGCTGGCAGTCAGCAAAAAACTTAAAACAGAAGCGGGCAGTGAACAGGGTGCTGTCCGCTGGCTTTCTCCGCCCGTGAATACGGAGCAGCTCCGGGTCTACTGGTCCGGTGAATGGGAAATGACCCGCGATGTTTACCGGGATCTGGGCACTGCCGGGGCCGTGGTTATGCTGCTTATCTACCTGCTGCTCGCCGGCTGGTTCAGTTCCTATACCCTGCCGTTTTTAATCATGCTGCCGATTCCGCTGATATTTATCGGGGTGATACCGGCACACTGGCTTCTGGGCCTTAACATCGCGGGTACCGGCGTTCTTGGCATTATTGCTTTGGCAGGTATTGTCGCGCGCAATTCCATACTGCTGGTGGATTTCATAAAACTGCGGGAAAAAGAGGGAATGCAGTTGAAAGAGGCGGTGCTTCAGGCCGGCATTCAGCGCACCCGGCCAATTCTGCTGACAGCTGCAACCGTAATGTTCGGCAGCGGTGTGCTGGTGTTCGAACCCTCATTAAAGCCTCTGGGCCTGACCCTGGCAAGTGGCGTGCTTATCTCCACACTGTTAACACTTGTACTTATTCCTGTACTATATTTCCACGTCCACAATAAGAAGGAAATGTAACAACAGCACACAGTGAACATGCCGGAACAGAAATGGGAGCATCATTTATCTGTGCACCGAAAATGGCTGCTGATATACAGAACAATATTTCCCAATTTACATGTTTTGCCCTATGGAAAAACCGGGGTTCGTTGCTGTATCTTGAAACCAATGAAATTCAGGCACACAAAAATACGCAAACCTGCACCCGGGAAAAAGGGTTGACAGGACAGCGCTGCAAGGAGTTAATTCATGAATTTAACACAGAAAATTAAAGAAAAAAAAGCGGAATTCCAGTCTTCAGCTCCGGAAGAAGCCCAGGAGGTAATGGCCCGCGCCATAAAGAAGCTGCAGGATCCAAAAATTATGGACACGGTGCTGACCAAAGGGGATACGGCACCGGATTTTACACTGGAAGATACCCGCGGAAATCACGTTAATCTCCACAATACCCTTTCATCGGGCCCGGTGGTTCTGGGATTTTACAGAGGACGGTGGTGACCTTTCTGCAACCTGGAGCTGGAAGCTCTGCAGGAGGCCCATTCAAAATTCACCTCTCTGGGTGCCACCCTTTTGATGATTTCTCCCCAGACAAAGGCGCATTCCCAAGCCTTTAAAGAAGAAAAAGGGCTCACCATGGAGATTTTGAGTGATCCCGGAAACAGGGTAGGGGAAAAATTCGGACTGGTCTATACTTTTACCGGGGAACTCAAGCAGGTTTACCTGCAGCTGGGTATTGATCTGGAAGAATACAACAGCGGGGATCCCTGGAGACTGCCCCTGGTAGCCCGTTATATCATAGACCGGCAGGCAATTATCCAATATGCTATTGTCAGTGCGGACCATACTGAAAGGGTTGAACCCGAGCATACCCTGAAGGCCCTGGAAGCTTTGACCAAGTAATTAAAAGGCGAAAAGCGCAATTGCAGGTAAAATCTGAAAACAGATGCGGGTGTGTGCAATCCGTTTCCGGAGAACCGCTGCCATGCCCGTATCAGCATTTTTGGGTACAGCGTTTTTTGACCTGCACCATCACAGACGTTGGTTTCCGGTCATTGTCATAAATCGGATGCAAGTACAGCAGCCCCTATTGCGCCGGTTTCCTGGGCCAAAGATCCAATGATGAGGGACATTTTCAACCGCTTTTCAAGGGCCGCTGCCATGCCGGATTTTTTTGCCACCCCGCCGGTCA
>JAWOEP010000504.1:0-6768 GCA_046482705.1 Desulfotignum sp. | reverse complement strand
TCTGTGGCCATCAGGTGTGTTAAAAAACGGGTACCGGCAAAAAGAGCCGTAACACTGCTTATGAGTCCGAATCCCACCCAGAAGGCCTCATTTGCCCAGGCCCAAGCCTGTTTTGCCTCCTTTCCGGTATGCTTGTTCTTATCCTGAATTATCCCTGCCAAAATTTAAGAAACAGCCTTTTTCATGATCTTTTGCATCTGGTCAATCACATATCCCATGGATGCCGGGGTAAGGGTCGGATGCACCATGAACATGACCGATGTTTCCCCGAGTTTGCGTGCAACCGGCAGGTAATAATTTTTCCCGCTACTGTCCTTTGCAGAGCCCTGTATCCGGCAGTTGCCCTTTGTAAACGCTTTTTCTTTATATATTTCCGGGCAGATCCCTGTATTGCAGGGTATGCCTGCATTGTTCAATGCATCAATAACCCTGTCCCGGTTCCAGGCACCATTTAATGCATCCTGATCAATAAACACATAATATTTGTAATAGGAATGATAACACGCCGGTCCGGGTATGGTTGTCCTAAGCCCGGGCATATTTGCAAAGGCCTGGTTCAGCTGATCCGCATATGTCCGTCTTTTTTCCACCCATGCATCCAGTTTTTTGAGCATCACACAGCCCATGGCCGCCTGCATTTCCGTCATTCTGCCATTGGTGCCGAAACTGTTTATCAGCCATTTGAATCCGGGATCATGGTTCTGGCAGAAAGCGTCGTCATAATCTTTTCCATGATCTTTGAAACTCCAGACTTTTTTCCAGATGTCTGCACGGTTTGTCACCAGCATGCCGCCTTCACCGCCCGTGGTCATGATTTTGTCCTGGCAGAAGGAAAAGACGGCACAGTCCCCGAAACTGCCGGCTTTTTTTCCCTCAAATTTTGCACCGTGTGCCTGGGCACAGTCTTCGATTAAAAAAATCTTGTTCTGTTCACAAAATGATTTTATGTTTCCCAGGTCACAGGGCCAGCCCCCCAGGTTAACGGCGATCACTGCCTTTGTTTTCGGGGTGACAGCTTGTGAAATGGTTTCCAGGGTGATGTTCTGGCTCACCGGATCCACATCCACAAAAACAGGCACCGCGCCCTGCAATGCCACACAGGAGGCTGAGGCGACAAATGACCGGGGGGTGACAATCACCTCATCTTGTTTTCCTATACCCAGAGACCTCAATGCCATGTCAAGGGCCAGGCTGCCATTGGCAAGGGCCACGGCATGGTCTGTCCCGATATAGCCTGCAAATGCGGTTTCAAACCGGTTCACTGCATGGCCTGTCCACTGGTTTACATTACCGGATTTCAGTACATTGACGGCCGCCTGGATTTCATCATCAGAAAAAAACGGCCAGGGTGCAAATTCCATGTTATCTCTCCAGTGCCCTCATGATTTTAACCGGGCTGCCAAAGGCCACAACATTATCAGGAATGTCTTTGTTCACAAAACTGTGGGCCCCGATAACGCTGTTCTCTCCTATGGTAACACCCGGCATTATGGTGGTGTGGCTGCCGATGCGGCAGTTTTTCCTTAACAACACACCGCCTTTTTTCCCATCTATGGTGGAAACCGAATATACGGAACAGTGCGATCCCACCTGGACAAAGTCTTCAATCACCACACCTTCCTTGGCATTGATATACACAAATGCACCGATATCTGTTTTGTATCCCAGACAAAACCCTGCCGTGCCCTGCACCACCCAGTGGTATTTTGTGGGCCTGCCCTCGATGATTTCCGGATACTCCCAGTTTTCAAACCTGTCATTCATCTTTTGTGTTCCCCATAAATTCTTCAGCTGTCACCTGCCCTTCCTGGTGTATGCCGGCCTGTTTATACACCTGGACCAGGGTCATCAGCAAAATTTTCATATCAAGGAAAAAATTGTGATGATCAACATACCACACATCCATTTTGAATTTTTCTTCCCAGGAGACGGCATTTCTTCCGTTCACCTGGGCCCATCCCGTGATCCCGGGCCGCACTTCATGCCGCCTGGCCTGCTGCCTGTCATACCGGTCCAGATACTGCATCAGCAGCGGCCTGGGTCCCACCAGGCTCATATCCCCTTTTAAAACATTCATCAACTCCGGCAGTTCATCCAGACTGGATCTGCGCAGCAGGGCGCTGAACCGGACAAACCGCTGCGCATCCGGCAAAAGCCTGCCTGATGCATCCGTGTCATTGGTCAACGACCGGAATTTATACATCATGAACGGCCTGCCCTTCAATCCCGGCCGCATCTGCCTGAAAACAACCGGAGATCCCAGTTTCAGCCGCACCAGCACGGCAATCAGTATAAGCAGCGGCAGCAGGGCGGCAGCCAATACCAGGGCCATGGCAAAATCAACCAGACGTTTCATGGTATTCCGGTACAATCCGGCGCAATTCCTTTCTTATTTCATCCGGGTCTCTCATCTCTGCTGCTTTTTTCAAATTATCCAGCCTGGCCGCAAGAAGGCTCACATCACCGGTATGGCTGTTCAGGACCCTGATTTTTTTATGGTTTGTGGGAATGACCCCTTCCTGATCGGTCATCAGCTCTTCATATAATTTTTCTCCGGGCCGCAGACCGGTGTAGACAATTTTGATATCCACATCCGGCTCAAACCCTGAAAACCGGATCAGGTCCCTTGCCATGAGGTCGATTTTCACCGGCTCCCCCATTTCAAGGATAAAAATTTCCCCGCCTTTTCCCATGGCACCGGCCTGGAGTATCAACTGGCAGGCCTCAGGGATCAGCATGAAATACCGGATCATGTCCGGATGGGTGACGGTCACGGGTCCGCCTTCCTGAATCTGCTTTTTAAAAAGGGGAATCACGCTGCCCACACTGCCGATGACATTGCCGAACCGCACTGTCATGAACCGGGTATTTGATCCTGGTGCAGACCCTTGATTCGGGGCTGGGTCAATATTTTTTTTCTGGACCAGCAGTTCTGCAATGCGCTTGCTTGCCCCCATGACATTTGACGGATTCACCGCTTTATCGGTTGATACAAACACAAATCTGTCACATCCGGCATTCCGGGCTGCTGCCACAAGATTCTCCGTACCGCAGATATTGTTTTCCACAGCCTTCCAGGGATGGTTCTCCAGCATGGGGACATGCTTGTAGGCAGCCGCATGAAACACAATTTCCGGACGATACCGGCCAAATATCCCGGACAGTTCCGCTTTGTTCTGGATATCGGCAAGCACCGGAACCACTGCAACATGTGCAAAATTTTTTCTCAGTTCAAGATCGATTTCATACAAAGGACTTTCCGCCCTTTCCAGCAGGATTATCTTTTCAGGAGAAAACCGGCATATCTGCCTGCACAGCCCGGTACCGATGGAGCCCCCGGCCCCGGTCACCAGCACGCATTTTTGGCTCAGATAACCGCCGATCTCCTTTTTATCAAGCCGCACCGGTTCTCTTCCCAGAAGGTCCCTGTATTCAACATTTCGAATGGCATTGATACTGATTCTGCCGTCAATCAATTCTCCCATGTCAGGAATGATTTTAAATTCCACATCCGCATTTTTGCACAGGTCCACAATATGCCGCATCCGTTCCGAGCCGGCAGAAGGAATGGCAATGATAATGTCTTCTACCTCCATACTGCTGACCACGGAATCCAGCGCATCAATGGTATTCAGCACCGGAACCCCGTGGATTTTTCTGCCGGTTTTGGATATATCATCATCCAGAAAACCCACCACATGGGACTGCACAGAAGGATTCTCCCGGAACTGGCGGCAGATTTTTTCTCCGCAGTCCCCTGCCCCGATGATCAGCATGCGCCGGCCGGTATGGTTGTTTTTCCGCAATATTGCCAGCAGCTTGTTCCCCAGATCCTGCATACGGACAGTTTCTGTGAAATTTTCAAAACACAGGCGGGTAAACACCCGAAGGCCGATGACCAGCATGACGGTCAAACACCAGTCAATGATAAATACTGATCTGGATACCATTTCAAATCTGTTTTTATAAAGAACAAATACAACCAGGACCATACTGGCAATTGTTGATGCCTTGATGATATTAATCAGGTCATTGATGCTGGTATACCGCCACATGTTTTTATACAGATCAAAAAAGTAAAAACAGCCAAGCTTTCCTGCCAGAACAAAGAAAACCAGTTCCTTGAACTTTTCCATGGCCCAGACCGGTGTATCAAAATCAAACCGGATCAGATGGGCCAGATAAAATGATACCCATATCAAGGCACCATCAAGCAGCAGCGTCACCAAAAGATTTCTGGTAATTTTAATTTTCATTAAAGCAAAACTTTCTGCGTATAAAAATGGAAAAAGAGCCAAATATAATACCGTAAAAAAAATAGGTACCCAATAAAAAAATCCATCCCTTTGGCTGCAGCAGCATAACCGACACCCCGATGACCAGCTGCATCACGCCATACCCCAGGGACACTTTCCAATGCCCGATGCCGGCCTCGTTGGCCAGTATCTGGTAAATATGCTTGCGGTGGGGCTCTGTCAATGAATCTTTGTTTCTTATCCTGACAGCCATGGTAAATATCGCATCAAAATAAAACGGTGCCAGAAACCCGGCCATGACCAGAAAGTCCACCAGGTTTTCAGACAGCACAATAATCAGACAGGCAAACACAAACCCCAGAAGAATGCTGCCCACATCCCCTAAAAAAACCTTTGCTCTGGGAATATTAAAGCAAAGAAATCCCAGACAGGCAAATGCCAGCACCATACACAGGAAAATAACAGACTGGGCATTACCGGAAAGACCGGCATAAAAAGCTGTCAATAAAAATGCCAGAAATCCTGTTATGCCGGCTATGCCGTCTATCCCGTCCATGAAATTGTAAAAATTTGCCGTTCCCACAATGAAAACCGTGGCCGGCAGCCAGAAAACAAAGGTTGCTGCACCCGCTTGTTCTGCATTCAGAAAAAAACCAAGAAAAAACAGGCTGCACCCGAAATGGATAACCAGGCGCTGTGATGCAGGCAGAATATATTTGTCCGCTCCCCAGAAACTGGCCAGCGATATTACCAGGGCGGGAAACCATATAAACACGGGAATCTGCAGTATCACACCATAAAGAACAAGGGCTGCCAGAATACCCAGCCCCGCGCCTTTGGGAATTTTCTTATGGTGCGAGCTTCTGTGGCCGGGAATATCAATTGTGCCCAGCCTGTCTCCATACCGCATCACAAGCCATGCCCCTGTATATCCCAGCAGAAAGCCTGATAAAATGAGCATCATGTCCCATATCTCATGATTTGATATTTTTTTTCCGGACCTCTCACGCGCATCACCTTTTTTACGGTACCCGCCCCTGCTGCTTTTTTTTGTTCACATACCAGGCTGCCGTTTGTGCAAGCCCGGCTTCAGGTCCTGTCTTCGGCTGCCAGCCGAGCACTTTCCGGATCTTTTTGGTTTCCAGGGCCATATTGCCCCATAAACGGTCATATATCCCCTTTTTTCCCAGAAAGGTCAATACAGACCTGGCCAGAGAAGGTGGAAAAAAAAACATTCCCGGCTTTTTCCCCATGCCGGCAGAAATATGGGTCAGCAGCTGCGGGGTTGACATGGAGGGGCCGTCACTGACCAGAAAGGTGCGGGATCCGGCATGTGCATGCACAGCACACATTGCAGCGGCATCTACCAGATTGTCCAGGCAAATGAAGCTTCTGGCATTGTGGATACCGGCAAACGGCAGGGGCAGGCCGGTATATGCCAGATCCAGCAGTTTGAGAAAATTGGCTTTCACACCAGGGCCGTAGACCAGGGGCGGCCGCAAAACAACCACTTCCATTCCGGATTTTTCAGCGATGGTTTCCAATACCTGTTCTGCTTTGTGTTTTGACAATGTATAGCTGTTGTAAGGTGCGGGCGCATCTGTTTCACAAAATGGGGGCCGGTTATTGTTTGATCTGCCCATGACAGCGGCGGAGCTGATATATACAAAACGGCGCACCCCGCTTCGGGCCGCCTGGAGAGCAAGGTTTTTTGTGGCATATACATTCACATCAAAAAACATCTCCAGTCTGTCGTAATCAGATCTGGTCGGCATGTGGGCGCACCCTGCCGCATGGATCAGCACATCTGTCTGCGCCAGATACTGGCTGAAATCCGTATGTGCATCCCATTGTTCAACCAGAAAACGGGGGGTGCCTGAAGCATTTTTTCCAGGCGGACCGGCAGGAGGTCTTCGAAACAGACAGGTTACATTAATATTTTTTTTTTCAAGGTCCAGGCGCAATGCATTGCCGATAAAGCCGCTGGCACCGGTTAAAAAAACATTCATGCAGAAACGATGACAGTGTTGTCCCCTGCTTCCGTACCCAGGGATTCAAGAGAAACCACACCGGAAAGGGCCACCAGACTGTCGGCAGTACCATCGGCCCCCATTTCTATGATAAGGCTGACATGATTTAGTAACAGCGACCCATAAATTTTTGGGCTTCCTGCCGTAATATGGGCATCAGGAGAAGTATCTGTAAACCCTATAATTTCCTGAATCCACACCATAAAACCAGGGTACACAGAAATTAAACAAATATGAAAAAAGCCCAGCAGGCTAATGATTACACAAACAGGCATTTTATGTGGTTTCACTTTTCTCTCCTACTGGGCCTTGCCGGTCCCGGATAATTTCAGCATAAAACACAACCGAAATCTACCCCTGACTGTATTGTATGTATTGCCGGTCTATTGCAGAGTATCCTTATTATTGTTCTGCTCAGCCTGTTCCTTTATCTGGGCCTCAAGCCGCTTGAGACCATTGGCCAGTCCATTGACAAAATTGTT
>JAWOEP010000496.1:0-3306 GCA_046482705.1 Desulfotignum sp. | reverse complement strand
AAAGACATATTGAGCCAGTCAGAAAAAATCTGCCGGGCCGTGAAAGCAAAATTTTCACGAAAAATTCGGTTCAGTGCCCGGCTTCCTCTGGCGCAACTTTCTAATCCTGATACATATGATAAAGATCTTACCGTGGTGTTTCAGGAAGATAGCGCTGTAACAGCAGTCTACAAAGGCCTGCATCCAACCGGCCTGGGCCTGGCGTTTGATATCGGCACCACCACCATTGCCGCGTACCTGTGTGACATGACCGAGGGGAAAATCTTGACCGCCAAAGCCATGGTCAATCCCCAGCGGCGGTATGGAGAAGACGTGATCTCCAGGATTGCAGCCGCCAGTGAAAATGCAGACCATTTGGCAGCCCAGCAGCATCTGGCTGCCGGGGCCATGAATCATCTCATTGACAGGTGCCTGGAAACAGTTGGAAAAAATATGGCTGTCATTGACAGAATCACCATAGTAGGCAACACCACCATGCAGCACCTTATTGCCGGGTTTAATCCCCATACCCTGGGCCTGGCCCCATACCTGCCGGTTTTCCAGAAAGGCCTTACCACCACTGCGGCAGATCTGGGACTCAATGTTTCCCCGGCGGTTCCGGTGTATATATTCCCGGTGGTTTCCGGATTTTTGGGGGGAGACATCCTGGCTGCCTGCCTGGGGGACCAGGCCCATACCCATGATGAAAGAACCCTTATCATTGATATCGGCACCAATGGCGAACTTCTGCTCAGCACAGGTACAAAAATATGGGCCACCAGCTGTGCCACGGGTCCGGCCCTGGAAGGAGCCCAGATATCCAGCGGGATGCGTGCTGCCACCGGCGCGGTAAGCCGTGTCCGGGTGGACAGGGGCACCATTGTCCATGAAACCATCAACAACGCACCGGCCGCAGGCATCTGCGGCTCCGGAGTTATTGATATTCTGGCTGCCATGCGCAAAACCGGTATCATTCGGGAAAACGGCACCTTTGATCCGGACAAAGAGGGCGTGACTTGTGATGAAAAAGGTTTCGGCCGGGCATACACCCTGCCGGGCACAGACATCCGCTTTCTTCTCAAGGATGTCCGCCAGGTCCAGCTGGCCAAGGCTGCCCTGTGTGTCGGGATTGAACTTCTTTTGAAAAGGGCCGGGGTTCAGGAGGTGGAACGTACCATTCTCACCGGGGCCTTCGGCGCCAAATTTGACTGGAAAAATGCCCGGGACATCGGGATGCTGCCACGCAACATCTGCAAAAACAAGATGATTGCAGCAGAAAATCTTGCCGGCACAGGTGCGGTCATGGCATTGCTGAACAAAACGCACCAGGAGGAAGTCGAGGTATTATCCCGGCAGGTGCATTTTCTTGATCTGGCTTCCGAACCCGGATTTGTGGACCGTTTTTCTGCAGCCACCCGGTTTCCCTCCCTATAGGAAAATCTACATGATTTTTTTCAGCTAATACAGGATTTACCCCATTGTTTTTGCCTGATTTCCAGGGTAGGCTTGAAATCTGTGAACAGAGGAGGACAGCCAATGCTGCCGACATGATTCAGCAGCGCATGGTACGGATAAAATCAATTTTTAACAGGGAGATAGCATGAAACACATGGTTCCGGCATTCTTGATGTTATCAGTGATGATACTGTACAGCTCCGGGTGTACCCACCGAATGAACGGGGGACACGGATGGGGGCCTATGATGGGATATGGTATCTATGGAGGGATTTTTATGTGGATTCTTCTGGTGGCTGTTGCCGTTGCTCTCATTTATTATATTTTTTCCCGGAACAAAAAAAATCCGGATTTGACCAAAGAAAGCCCAATGGAAATTTTGAAAAAACGGTATGCAAAAGGGGAAATTTCAAAAGAAGAATTTGACAGAATTAAAAAAGAAATGGAAAAATAAACGGCCCATACCTGATGTTAACTGTAAAAATGAAAGGAAGCAGACACATGAAATTCATCAAAACCCTTTTATTGACAATATGTCTTTTTTGGATGACAGCCGCAGGAGCCGCAGTTTTTGCCGATGACTACAGCCATACCATCTCGGTTTTCAAGAAATCCCCGGCTGTAAAACCGTTTTTTAAGGATGCTTATGGATATGCTGTTTTTCCCACAGTGGGAAAAGGCGGTATTGTTGTGGGTGGTGCATATGGTAAAGGAAAAGTGTACCGCCAGGGAAAACTTACCGGCCATGTGACCCTGTCAAAATTGAGCGTGGGATTTCAGCTGGGGGGGCAGGCATTTTCCGAAATTATTTTTTTCCAGGACAAACGGGCCTACGATGAATTCACCGATGACAGTTATGAATTTGGTGCATCCATGTCAGCTGTGGTCATCACTGCCGGTGCCCAGGCCTCGGCAGGAACACAAGGCGGTACTGCCGGTGCCAGCGCCGGTCCTGACGCAAGCGCCCATGCCCCTATCAGTTACACCAAAGGCCTGGCCGTATTTATCCATGCCAAAGGCGGGCTGATGTATGAAGCAGCCATCGGCGGGCAGAGATTTGATTTTACCCCCCTTTAACCCATAGCCTGTCAGGAAATCCGTGTGGATCCCTGTGCACCCTCTTCTCCCGGGATCCACTCCAGTTCCACCTCAAACTTCTTTTTCAATCTTGCGCCCTGTTCTTCTTCCACTTTCAGCTGTATTTCCATTGTTGCCGGAAATGTCACCGTGACTTCATTGCCCCCCTGTTCAAGGGTCAAGGTACCTGCATCAATTTTATCTGCGATCAACCTCAGGGTATCGCTGATTTCTCCGGCAGATTTTTTTTCCTCTGTTTTAAATAATATGGTTTCCCGTCCCATGTGTTACCTCCTTGTCAGAATATGTGTGTACAGTCTAAAATAATCAAAATTTCACATGGCCACAAGTGTTTTTGATATTCTGAGGCCGGAAATTATGAACCCGGAACCAGGGCTGTGTTTCAACTGGATAAGACCTGGTTGCTATTTTTCAGGGAGTATGGTTCAATTATGACATGAGTGAGAATGTTTTTTATTTTATCCTGGTGCAGAGCACCGCCATTGTGTCCGGCATCCTGGTGCTGGGCGCACTGGGACATATGGTGTACCAGCGCAGAGAACCGCCCAGCATGATTGCCTGGCTGCTGGCCATCCTTCTGCTGCCGTATTTTGCCGTGCCCCTGTATTTTATTTTCAGGAGCAGAAAGCTCAAACGCCGGGAAAAAACCGTTTTCAAGCTGGCGAAAAAAGGAGAAATTTCAGACCGGGAAGCCACCCGCATTGACATGGTACTCCGGAACAACGGGATTGCCGGTGCCACCCGGGGCAACCGTTTTTTTTTCTATACCGACGG
>JAWOEP010000472.1:0-4171 GCA_046482705.1 Desulfotignum sp. | reverse complement strand
GCCTTGAGCCGTTCCAGTTCCGCTGTCACCTTGTCGCTCAAAGGATCCGGCTTGTGGGTTTCCATGATAGACCGGATCTCTTCCTGGACCCGCTGGTCCATGGTGGGCCGGCCGGCGTTTTTCCAGGCATCTATGGTCTGGCGGTTGAGCAGTTTTGACACCGACAATTCCTGTTTGAAATGGTCCAGGGTATGTTTTTGGGTGATAAAGTGCCCGCCGGGACCCACATCCTCCAAGATCTGCCGGGCCAGGGTTTCCTTTGTCACGGTAATCCCTTCCACAAACCGCTTGGTCATGCCCACAATTTCATTGCCCATCACCAGCTGTTCCAGGGAACAGGCCATGCCCGAGGCCATGTACCCCACATCATGGATGAGGTTCAACCCGGACAGTCCCTGGGCCAGAATGGAAAAAGTGCCTTCCAGGCCTGCCTGGGCATCCAGGCATTTGGCATCTGTGGCACCGGCAAGCCCCCAGGTGGGCAGGTCAAATGATTTGGCGATTTCCGCCTGGGCTGCGATTCCCAGGCTGTTTTCCGGGGCCCCCATGGTCATGAGTGCGGTTTTCATGTCCAGGATACCCACGTTACCGCTCATGGCCACCGGACAACCGGTTTTGCGCAGCTGGGCAATGGTGATATGCACCAGGGCTTCGGCTGTGATCTGCACCAGCAGGCCGGCCAGGGTAACTGGGCCTGTGGCGCCGGCAGACACGGTGGAGCCGGGCAGCTGGGGCATGAACCGGTCTGCGGCGATCAGGATCCGGTCCACCACGTCATCAGGAAAAAACAACGGGGCAATGGCTTCCGGGTAGAGGATGAGAAAGGGCTTTTCCCGCAGTTTGTCCTGGCCTCCGGCGATCACCGCAGCCATTTCATACACATACTCACATCCCAGGGGCGAGTACCCGATAAAGGCGGCCGGCTTGGTGGTGTTGGCGAACATGGCCGGAATTTCGTGCACTTCCGCAGCAGCGCCCGGTACATCCTGGGAGGAACCCATGGGCATGACAAAATCGATGTGGGCGCAGGCATCCGCCACTTTGGCGCCCAGGGCGATATCCTTTATACTGGTGGGCCGGATCTCTCCGGTAAAGGGGTCTCTGTGGTTGGGACTGGCCGTGGAGGTGCCGTAATGGCTTTTTTCACCTTCCACTTCCAGGGCCCGCCTGCCGTTTCTGTCATAAATGGTCCAGCCTTTGGGCGCGCTAGCCAGGCACCCCTGGACAATGTACCTGGGGATTTTGATGCAATCCTCCTTTACCCATGCACCGGCCTGGGTCATCATCTTTTTGACCTGGCTGTGCCGGCATTTGAACCCCACTTTTTCGATAATATCAAAAGCTGCCTGTTTGATTTCCCAGATCTGGTCGTCGGTGAGTATCCGCATGCCCACAGAGCGGCTTTTGGTATTGGATGACTGAATCATGCGTGTTCCTTTCTAAATGTTGGTATCTGTATTTTTATTTTACGTCATTGTCTTTTTGGTTCCGGGGGGATGCCGTTTGAATCCCAGCCCATGGCCTGGTAAAATTCCGCCAGCATTCCGGTGAAGGCTTTTTTTGTGAGACCGTGCGACGTGTCTTTGCCGGAAAAGAATCTGTCAGGCAGCTTGTCTGCAAGGGGCAGGACGGAATGGCGGAGGTTGAAAAGCCTTTCCATGGCTGCAATTTTCACTCCCGCTTTTGTCAAACCGTCTTTTGTAAAATCTGTTTCCACCAGTGCGTTCACAAGAGAAATTTCCGGTTCCAGGTTGAATGACTTGAGCAGAGACAATACCGGTACCTTGCACAGCCCCAGGCAGTCCACCAGGATATTGGTAACCACGGCCTTTTTGATCAGCCATCCTTTGGCCCGGGTGGCATGGATATCCACGGCCTGTTCCGTTCCGAACTCCTGGACAGCCTGTTCCCTGGACCAGCTGTACTCCAGAGAGGCATAGACATTGTTGTAATCCCCGCCCCTGCTGGAGACAGCATATCCCAGGGCGGTTCCCATGATGGCATTGGGATGGTAGGCGGTCAGCTCCAGGCCTTTGACATGGGCGGCACAGGCTTCTGCTTCGGCCCCGATCTGATCAGCTGCATGCCGGACACCACGGCCCAGCATCCGGCCCAGTTCCGTGGTGCGGGCTGCGATCCTGTGAATCAAGGTTTCCATGGTTTCGGCATTGCCCCAGGACAGATCCAGATCTTCTTTGAGATTTTCCGGCATCAGGCCTTTTTCGTCCAGGTCCATGGCAAAGGCGAGCACTGATGCTGTGGAGGTGGTGTCCAGCCCCAGCCGGTTGCACAGGTTGTCCAGCCGGACAATGGCAGACAGATCTGCAAGCCCGCATTTGGGGCCAAAGTTTATCATTGGTTCAAATTCCGGCCGGGTGGACAGATCATCCGGTTTTGCCGGATCCATCACAAGCTCTGCCTTGCACTGAACCGGGCATTTAAAACAGCCCGAAGCGCTGACACGTTTCTTTGCCAGTTTCCTGCCGTCAATGGCGCTGATATCTGCCATGCCGATCTCATTATAGTTTTTCGCCCCCATGATGCCGAATTCATTGACCCACTGCATGTATCCGGCCCCGCCGTATCTGGAGAAAAAGGAAAATTCTGCAGCATCCCGCACCAGGGCGGCATAGGTTTTCACCGCCTGTTTTTTTTTGCGGGTATCTGCCGGCAGGTGCCTGTGGCTGCCCTTGGCAATGACGATGGCCTTGATCTTTTTTGCGCCCATGACTGCCCCCATGCCGGTGCGGCCTGCGGCATGGTCTTTTTCCGTCATAACAGCGGCAAATCGGACCAGGTTTTCTCCCCCGGGTCCGATGGTCAGGACACGGATTTTTTCAGGGGCATGTATTTGTGCCAGACGATCCTGGACCGCAAATGCATCCAGGCCCCAGAGATCACTGGCGGTTTTGAGTTCCGCACCATGTTCATGGACATACAGATACACCGGTTCCAGGGCTTCACCTGTCACCACAATGGCGGCCAGGTTGCAGGACCGCAGCCAGGCACCGGTATATCCGCCGATATTGGAACTGCCCAGAATCCCGGTGAGGGGAGACAGGGCATTGATGTGGAGTCTGGCCCCGCAGGGGGCGGCAGATCCGGTAAGAAGTCCGGTGGAAAAAAGCAGTATATTGTCAGGTCCCAAAGGGTCTGTATCCGGTTGCAGATGGTGGTATAGAAACCAGGCATTGAATCCCCTGCCCCCAAGAAAAGGTCGTGCCGGATCTGGAAAGGCTTTAAGACGGCAGCTTTTCCCTGTCAGGTCCACCATCAGAATTTGTCCGAACCGTTCTGACGGGATCATGGATGTTTCAGCCTGGTTTTTTGGAAGATCCCCTGGCGGTGAACCGCCTGCTGCTGGAGTAGTCATGGATAAAACTTGTATCATGTTATGGGGGCTGGGATCAAACGGTTTTTTTGCCGTTTTTTCCCATGGCCGCCACTTGTTCCCACTGATAATGATGGGTAAAATCACCTGCCAGATCCTGGTGGCTGATCACCACCAGTATGCCATCTTTCCGGTACTGTCGGAGTATGGTCAAAAGGGTGTCTGCTACAGAATGGTGAAAAAATAATAAATATTTCACATAAATATGGTTATGAATCTCAAGCAGCATTCTCAAGAGCATTTCGAAATTTACATGGTTTAACGCCATCAAGAGCTAGAGACAAAGAAGTTGTACTTAATTCATATCCTCCTTTAAAATTTAAATTGGTATTAATGGAGGAAATTGATATGAAAAATGACGAACAAAGAGTAATTGTTGGTGGACATGGAGATCGATATGGTATTACTGTAGAAATGGATCAAGAGATAATTCATCAAACCAATGAACAGTTTTGGAACACAAAAGGAAATGATGACATTGGATGTTTGGCCCTTCCCCTTTATGGTGCCTTCATATCTGAAGAAAAGTGTCAACTTTTGGGTGACCTTACGAATCAGAAGGTACTAGACATTTGCTGTGGAACTGGTCATTCCCTATTATATGTTGGAGAGAAAAAAACTTCTGAATTATGGGGGATCGATATATCACAAGACCAATTGAATAAAGCAGAGGCTTTGCTTAGTAATAATGACCTTAAAGCTAATTTTATATGTTCACCAATGGAAAAGGAATGTGGCTTACCATTAAACTACTTTGATACAGTATATTCTGTTTATGGC
>JAWOEP010000415.1:0-4809 GCA_046482705.1 Desulfotignum sp. | reverse complement strand
CAATCCAGCTGCCTTTCCAGCAGGCTGAAAAAAGCCTGCTCTATACCTGATTTATCCTGGTTCAAACCCAGGGCAATACATTCATCCACCACCGCCTGGGTGAGCTGGCCTTCGGGCAGAAATCCATCGCATATCATGGCATTCCAGGCGTCCGGGAAATGGACAATCTTCCAGGCACAGATATCATCAGGGCGCAGGATACTTTTATTGTCTGGATTGAATGGCGCCGGCGCAAAAAACATCTTCATACGGGAAAACTGCATCAGCTCTTTAAGAACCGCTTGTTTATCCTGGCCAAATATCCACTCTTCGGGTTCCAGCAGTACAGGCGGATATTCTTTGCTGGTCAGTGCGTACCGGAAAGGACCTTGTTTTTTCCAAAACGTTTTAAAATCCTTAACATTGGGCAATATCTTTCTTACACATGCCGTGTTCATTTCTGCTTATCCATTATTTTAAATGTTTACCCTTGACCCAGCAGCTGAACCGGCCGGGCCTTCATGACCTGCCAGGCCGCGCCAAGGCCCGTGGCCATGCAGGTCACCGTTGAGAGGCACAGGATTAGGAAAAGGGTTCCCCCGTCCAGCTGCCACAGGCTGTCAAAAAAATACCAGGAGATCCCAAAGGAGACCGCAACACTCAGACACAGGGCCGTAATCCCTGCCGAAAATCCGACAAACCCGGACTCCAGCAGGATAATGAGCTTTAGGGTGTTGAAATCCGTACCCAGGACCTTGAGCAGGTTGATCTGATTCCGGTTTTTAAAGGCCTCATGGCGGGAAATAGAAAATATGGACAAAAGCCCCGCAGCAATAGCCAGCCAGGCCATGAATTTCACGGACAGGGACAGGCGGTCGGTTACCCCCAGAATGGTCTGGGCCGTCTGGGTCACATCAATGACGGAAATATTGGAAAACTGATCTACAATTTCATTTTTCAGTTCATGGCGGCGGGACTGGGCCAGGTTGGAAATGCCGGCCAGATAGGTTTTGGGGGCATCGTTGAGAACCCCATCCTGGAACAGCATAAAAAAATTGGGCTGGAAGCTGGCCCATTTTACCTGGCGCAGGTTGACCACTTTCCCGGTCAGGGAAATTCCCTGGATATCCACTTCCAGCGCGTCACCGATCTTTAGTTCATGGCGCTCGGCAAACGACTGTTCCAAAGAAATTTCAAAAGGTGTATTGCTGCCGAATTCCCAGGGAATTTTGGACATGGTCGCTCCCTGGACCACTTTTTCGGATGCATCAAGGGTTTTACGAAAAGAAAAAATGAACTCCAGCCGCCGGCCCCGGGTCCTTTTTCCGGATTTATCCCGCTGCTCGTAAAAAGACTGGCCATTCACGGTCTTGATTCGTCCCCGGACCATGGGGGAAATCCGGGTCAGGTCCCCCTCCTGCGCTTGCATGAACCGAATCAGGGGCGCTTTTTGCTCTTCCTGGATATCGGCCAGGAACAATACCGGGATTTTCAATCCTTTTGGCCGTATAATCTCGGTTTCCAGGCCTTTGCGGATCTGGGGGACAATGGCAATCAAGAACACGCCCATGGCAATGGTAACAAAACAGGACAGGGACGACCATTTGTTGCGGAACAGGTTCCGGAAAGCAATCTTCACCGGGATCTGCTTTGAAGCGGCCGGAAAACGGCATCCCCAAAACACCAGGCCGCCGATCAGAGAAAACACGCCCAGAGCCAGGATAAACCCGCCGGCAAACAGAGAGCCGTCGACCATGGTCCCGGACACCATCACAGACATCAGAAACAGCGCTGCGATAACCGGCACAAATGACAATGCCTGCCACAAGGTTTTGCGTCTTGAGAGCCGGCCCATCACGGAATCCCCCTGGAGCAAGGTCAGGGGCCGGATACTGAAAATCGTGGCAAACAGGGGCAGACAAAACATCAGGCTGCCGGCTACGCCCACAACCAGGGCAACGGCCAGGGTTTCAAAGGAGACCCCCAGGTTCAAGTGAGCCGGGATCAGATCCTTGAAAATCACGGGAAAGACCGGCAGAAGCACCATGGAGACGATCACCGCCAGGCCGGCTGAAAGTGTGCCCAGGAACATGAGCTGAAAACTCACATAAAAATAAATGTGTTTTCGGGCCGCCCCCACGGCCATCAAAATGGCCATTTCCTTTGACTTCAAAGTTAAAAACCCCCTGAAAAGATAGGCCGCCGCCATGCCGGCCAGAAACAGGGCAATGATACTGACCAGGCCCATGTACCGGGTAAAATATCGGCTGATACGCCCCAGTCGCCGGTTAACGTCCCGGGCGTCATAGACATTAAGCCGGGGCTGGTTCCGGGCCGGATCATAAAAATGCTGTTTGAGGTCACGAATTTTTCCTTCCAAATTTACGCCAGGTTCGAATCGGTAGTAATACAGATACCGGATCCGGCTACCAAACCGGATCAACCCGGTCCCGGCCAACTGGTCCAGACCCATATAAACCTTGGGGGCCAGTTCCAACCCGGTCAAATTTTTGTCCGGATCATCCTTAAAAAAATCCCGGATTAGAAACTCTTTTTCTCCCAGCTTCACCGGTTTTCCACGAAGGGAATCGGTCTTGATCCCAAGGGTCCGGGCCGTATCCCGGGTCATAAAAAGCCCGGGGTTGCCCTGAATGTCTTTTGAATCGCTTTCTCCTTCAAATGTAAAGCCGCCGTACAGGGGATAAGCCTCCTCCATGGCCATAACCCGGACCAGCCTGGACCGATCATGCCCCCGGGCCATGGAAAAAAACGTGACCAGCCGTGCCTTGTCCCGGTATCCGGGCAATATCCGTTCGGCCTGCTGCATTTCCTGCTGTGTCAAAGGATTATAGGAAATCAGCACCAGGTCGGCAGTGAGAATTTCTTTAAGGTTCTCATCCATGTGGCGGTCCAAGGACTCCCGGAAGGACTGGATGGCGATAAAACCGGCCAGTCCCAGGGCCAGATTCAAAATGAAAAACAGGGAAAACCCCTTGTGGGTGATCAGTTCCTTAAACGCCGTCCGTATCCAAAACATCAGGACAGCACCCCCCGTTCAAGGGTGAACGTACTGCGGCACCGGTCGGCCAGGGAAGAATTGTGGGTTACCAGGATCAGGCTTTTATTTTCGGTTTCCACCAGATTAAACAGCAGATCAGCCACGGTTTCGCCGGTGATCGTATCCAGGTTGCCCGTGGGTTCGTCGGCCAGAATCAGGGAAGGTTTGACAATCAAGGCACGGGCAATGGCCACCCGCTGGCATTCTCCGCCGGACAAGGCGCCGGGCAGGTGGTGCCGCCGGGGGGAGAGACCCACCATTTCCAGCATGGCATGGGTTTGTTTCTCAATGTCCGGGGCCTTGAGGATTTCCAAGGGCAGGCTGATGTTCTCCTGTGCCGTCAAATGGGGCATGAGGTGAAACTGCTGGAAAATAATCCCGATTTTCTCTGCCCGGAACCGGGCCAGCCGGTCTTCATTCATGGTGGACAGGTTTTCACCGTCCAGGATGATATCCCCGCTGTCCGGGCGGTCCAGACCGGCAATCAGGGACAAAAGGGTGGTCTTGCCCGAGCCGGACTGGCCGATGACGGCATAGGTCCGACCAGGCGTGACCTGGAGGTTCACATCATTCAGGACCTGGATCATACCGGTTCCCGGAGAATAAAAAGACTTGCAAAGATGATTAATTTCCAGTCCCATCACGGCTCCTGAATCTGTTTTAAAATGAAAGGCAGTACGGTTTTTGCGATTTGTTGATGCCCTGCCCGGTTGGGATGAATGCCGTCGGGCTGGTTCATGTCCGACCTGCCCCCTACCCCTTCCAGGAGAAAAGGAATCAGAGCAATGCCGTGGTCATCGGCCAGTGTGGTAAATACCTGTTTGAAAGCATCGGCATATTCCGGCCCATAATTGGGGGGAATTTGCATACCGGCCAGGATGACATCCATGTTGTTGTTTTTTGCAAATGCAATGGCCTGACCCAGGTTCTCTTTCATATTTTCCACGGACAAGCCCCTTAACCCGTCATTGGCCCCCAGGGCCAGTACCAAAACATCTGGAGCGGCTTTTTGGAACCACTTGAGCCGGGAAAGGGCACTGGCCGTAGTCGAACCGCTGATGCTGCCGTTAATGATCTCAACATGGTGAATCCCAAGCGATTCAAGTTTTTGTCCCAACAAGGCCGGATAAGCATCTTCCTTGGCAACCCCGTATCCGGCGGTAATGGAATCCCCCAGGAACAGGATTTTTATTTTTGGACTTCCCCATGCTGCCGGAAAAATGCCCGGCATAAAACCACCCCAGACCACTAAAACCAGTAGGGCTGTTACATGTCGTTTTTTCATACTCACTTTCCAATATCATATAGTTAAGCACTGAATATTTTGTTTTACCATGAAGGACATGAAGCGCATGAAGAATATATACCAAAAAAGAAATCTTCATGTCCTTCATGCTCTTCATGGTTTAATCAGCAATGATGCCATATCCAAAGTCATCAGTCCAGCTGATGCTGTACTTTAACAGCAATTCTAAATATGAAGGAGTTCATTTGAAAAACTCTCACAAAGACACGAAGACACAAAGATTTTATTTTATGACCGTTGAAAACCCTTTGTGCCTTCGTGTCTTTGTGAGAGAATAAATTTAGAACTGCTGGTGCTTATGCCTTAACCATTGAAATTTTTCCGGCATCAGTGTAGAAAACAGGTCAATTAAAATTTGAAAACAAACGAGGAATCAAATGCCGGAAACCAATGACTTTCTTGAGGATGCTCAAGAGGATTTAAAACAGATCGTTCAGCCCTTTCAGCGGGATCTGAACCAGAAACA
>JAWOEP010000333.1:0-11610 GCA_046482705.1 Desulfotignum sp. | reverse complement strand
CTTTTTGCTGCTGCCTGGGTACTGGTATCTTATATTATATTTTCCCGGCCCCAGTTCAGCCAGTTCCAGGGATTTCTGCCAGGTCCCACCTTCAGGGCTCTGATTTCGGCATTTGCAGATGAACGCTTCTGGCTGTCGGTATTCACCAGTCTGCGCCGGATCGTGGTGGGCATCTCCCTTGCCGCTTTTTTTGGCATTCCCATAGGTATTGTGGTGGGGTTTTATCCCAGGGTCCAGGGGCTGTCTTATTCCGCTATTCAGTTTGTCCGCATGATCAGTCCCTTGTCCTGGATGCCCATTGCCCTGCTTTTGTTTGCCAGCTTTGAATCAGCGGTTTATTTTTTGATTGTAATGGCGACCATTTGTCCTGTAATATTGAACACCACCATAGGGGTGCGCAATATCAATCCCCAGTGGATAAAAATGGCCATGAATCAGGGAGCCGGCAGCTATCAGCTCATCCGGACCATCGTCATTCCCGCTTCTGTGCCCCATATGCTCACCAGCCTGCGGCTGGCATTGGGAGTGGCATGGATTGTGCTAGTCCCGGCAGAGTTCCTGGGGGTGTCCAGCGGTCTGGGGTACCTGATCAATGATGCCCGGGACACCATGGAGTATGACAAACTCATGGCCATGATCATTGCCATCGGTATCCTGGGATTTACCCTGGACCGGCTGTTTCAAAAACTTCAGAAAACATTGCGATGGTCATGGAATGATTAATGATGACAACTATATAATGATTATACACAAAAACCTTAAGGAGTATTTTCAATGGCGGTAAACCCTGACATTAAAATTGTTGTGGCGGATGATTCAGGCACTATGCGCATCATGTTCAAGCAAATCCTTGCCAAAGCCGGGTATACCAACCTTGTGATGGCGGTCAACGGCGTGGATGGTCTGGAAAAAGTGAAAACTGAAAAACCGGATCTCGTGATCAGTGACTGGAACATGCCCCAGATGGATGGTCTGGAATTTTTACAGGCCCTCCGCAAATTAGATGAATTCAGGGACCTGCCATTTATCATGGCCACTGCCCAGGCTGACAAAGGCCAGCAGATAGCCATCACAGAAGCCGGGGGCAGTGGACATGTTCCCAAACCCTTTGACGAAGAGCAGATCGGCAATGCCATTGCCCGGGCATTTTCCGGTGAACCGCAAAAAGCATTCAACCGGAAAAAACAAAGAGCCATCATGGGCGACCGGGTGGAATTGAATGTGGCCCATATCCAGATCACCGACCATCTTGCCCTGGGGGCATTAAAACACAGAATTGATACCGGAGATGTGGAACCCGGGCATTTTGATCTGACCACCAGCCTCAAAGCCGGGTGGAATCCCATTCAGGAGGGGCTGGAATCCGGAGAAATCGACTGTGCCTTTGTACTGGCGCCCATTGCCATGGACCTGTTTGCCTACGACTCCCCCATCCGTCTGGTATTGTTTGCCCACAAGAACGGCAGTACCTTTGTCAGATCCCGCCACTATGACCACAGGTTTGATTCTCTCCAGAGTTTCTACAAATACAAGGTTGTGGATATTCCCCATAAAATGTCCATTCACCACATGCTGGCCCATAAATTCCTCAAAGAGCTGGGGCTCAAACCCGGTGTTCCCGGTAAAAAAGCCATCAACGTAAGGTTTGAGGTGGTACCACCGGTTAAAATGCCCCAGATCATGAAGGAAAATGAAGACGTGGCCGGGTTTATGGTTGCCGAACCTGTTGCCACCAAAGCCATTGCCGCCCAGATAGGGGATCTGGAATTCTATTCCGCCAGCCGCTGGGACAACCATCCCTGCTGTATCGTGGCCATGCAGGAAGATTTCATCCAGCAGCATCCTGATGCAGCCCAGGAGTTTGTATCCCTGCTGGTGGAAACCGGTGAATATATAGAAGATGACAAAAGCCGTGCAGCAGACATTGCTGTGGATTTTTTAGACCCCCAGGGCACCCTGGGCCTTAACCCGGAGGTATTGAAAAATGTGTTTTCCCAACCCCAGGCCATACGGTGGGACGGCCTTTATCCCGAGGCCGAAGGTCTGGACAAAATTCAGCGGTACATGCATGATATAATGGACATCGGCAAAATCATAGACCTGGAAAAATTCATTGAAACCCGTTTTGCCAATACCGCATACAACATTTAGATGCAAGGAGTCATATCCATGAAAATCACTGATCCGCAAGTCATTAAAAACGGAGAAAATGATCTGATTGCATCAGTACAGGAAAATCTTGATCAAAAAATTGTAAAAAAAATCATCGCTGATCGTATGGCCCAGACAGAGCTTTTGTCAAAGGGCGGACAGATTGTGGTTCATGACAATCAGGTGGCATTTCGCATGGATTTTGATCTGCAACTCAGCGGCAGCCTCTTGTTTGACCGTCAGGGGAACTATATTCCGGATGGAACCGGGCTGCAGACACCCGGTGACAAAGATGTGGAAGATGACACCGCATCGCCGGAAACACCCGACCCTGAATTTTTTCAGCCGGAACCTGATGAAGATGAAGACCTTGCCCGGGCTGAACTGGATCAGGAACTGCATGCTTCTTCACCCTCATCTTCTTTGACTGCCCTTGATGATGAACTGGGCAACCTGGATGACGAAGAACCGGAAAATACCGATTTAAGCCATGATGATCTGGATGACGACAGTCTGGAATTTGCCGGAGACCTGGATCTGGAAGAAGAAAATGATGATGATGATGATGACCAGGAAGATATGCTGGATGAGGACATCAATGATATCCTCAAAGAAAGCCGCGAGTTCTGGGAAGAAAAAAAAGATGCATAAAAAAAACCCCTGTGCCGACGGGCATCTTCCGCCGGCACAGGGGGGTTCATTCATACAAATGAAAGCTGTTAGCTGTTAGCTTTTAGCTGTTAGCTGTTAGCTGTTAGCTTTTAGCTTTTAGCTGATGGCTTTCATATTAATATCTGTAATGGTCAGACTTGAAAGGACCATTTTCCGGAATACCCAGATAGTCTGCCTGTTCTTTGGTCAATTTGGTCAACGTCACGGACAGATTTTTCAAATGCAGCCGTGCCACCTCTTCATCCAATTCCTTGGGCAGGGTATACACCTTGTTTTCCAGTTTTTCCGAAGCCAGTTTGATCTGTGCCATGGTCTGATTGGAAAAGCTGTTGCTCATGACAAAACTCGGGTGGCCGGTGGCGCATCCCAGGTTTACCAGGCGGCCTTCTGCCAGAACAATGACGGAACGGCCTGATTCCAGAACCCATTTATCCACCTGGGGCTTGATGTTGATACGTTCGGCCCCGGGATTTTCCGTAAGATAGGACATTTCGATTTCATTATCAAAATGGCCGATGTTGCAGATAATGGCCTCATCTTTCATCTGGGCAATGTGCTCTCCTTTGATGACATGATAATTACCCGTGGCTGTCACAAAAACATCGCCCCTGGGCGCTGCCTGTTCCATGGTCACCACTTCAAAGCCTTCCATGGCTGCCTGCAGCGCACAGATGGGATCGATTTCCGTAACCAGGACAATGGCACCATACCCTTTCATGGAGGCGGCACAGCCTTTTCCCACATCCCCGTATCCGGCAATCACCACGGTTTTTCCGGCAAGCATCACATCTGTGGCACGCTTGATACCGTCAGCCAGTGATTCTCTGCACCCGTAAAGGTTGTCGAATTTGGATTTGGTTACCGAATCATTGACATTGATGGCCGGAAACAGCAACTGGTTTTTCGCTGCCAGCTGGTACAGCCGGTTGACACCGGTGGTGGTCTCCTCGGACACCCCTTTTATGGCTTCGGCAATGCGGGTCCATTTTTCCGGATCCTGGGCCCGGGATACCCGCAGACGGTCCATGAGACAGCGTTCATCCTCACTGTGCGTGGGCTGGGACAAAAGGGAGGGATCTTTTTCCACCTTTACTCCCTGGTGCACATACAAGGTGGCATCTCCGCCGTCATCAACGATGAGATCCGGACCGCTGCCGTCAGGCCAGATCAATGCCTGTTCCGTGCACCACCAGAATTCCTCCAGGGTTTCGCCCTTCCAGGCAAACACGGCGGCAGAGCCTTTTTGGGCAATGGCGGCAGCTGCATGATCCTGGGTGGAAAAAATATTACAGGAGGACCACCTGATATCGGCGCCCAGCTCATACAGGGTGTCTATGAGCATGGCGGTCTGGATGGTCATGTGCAGGCTGCCCATGATTTTCATGCCCTTCAAGGGTTTGTCCGGGCCGTATTTTTCCCGGATGGCCATGAGGCCCGGCATTTCCTTTTCAGACAACTGCATGTCCTTGAGCCCTTCTTCGGCAAGATTGATATCCTTGACCTTGTGTTTTAAGGTTAAATCAAGTTCTATGTATGATGGATCTTTTGTTTGCTGCAACATTGTTACACTCCTTGGGATTGCTTAAAATTTCTGAATATAATTTTTTGACATATACCGGGTCGCTTTTGAATAAAACGGCTGCCGTAACCGGGTGTTTCCCCAGGTTACGGCGGGCATCACTATTGAGACATGCACCTAAAGACCGGCCAGTTCCCGTATATGATCAGCCCTGTCTGTTCTTTCCCAGGTAAAATCTGGGTCTTTGCGGCCGAAATGACCGTATGCTGCGGTTTTCCGATAAATAGGCCGCAACAGATCAAGGGTTTCAGTAATGGCTGCCGGTCTCAGATCAAAAACCTCTCTAACGATCTCCACCGCTCTTTTTTCAGCAATTTTGCCGGTACCCATGAAATCCACCATCAATGAAACCGGTTCTGCCACACCGATGGCATATGCCACCTGGACTTCGCATTTGTCAGCAATGCCCGATGCCACCAGGTTCTTGGCCACATACCGTCCCATGTAGGAGGCGCTTCTGTCCACCTTTGACGGATCTTTTCCCGAAAAACACCCGCCGCCATGACTGCCCTGGCCCCCATAGGTATCCACGATAATTTTACGCCCGGTCAGACCACAGTCTCCCATGGGGCCGCCGACCACAAACCTGCCTGTGGGATTGACAAAAAACCGGGTATCACCGTCCATCATCTCCTTGGGAATGATTTTCCGGATAACTTCCTTGACCACCGCGTCTTTGAGGTCTTCATAGGTCACATCATTGGTATGCTGGGTGGAAATCACCACCGCATCCACCCGCTCAGGCTTGCCGTTTTTATATTCAATGGTCACCTGGGATTTGCCGTCAGGCCGCAGAAAATCCAGTGCACCGTTTTTTCTTACCTGGGTAAGCCGTTTGGTGAGTTTGTGGGCAAAAAGAATGGGCATGGGCATGAGTTCTTCGGTTTCATTGGTGGCATATCCGAACATCAGCCCTTGGTCGCCTGCCCCCTGTTCTTTATGCAGCCCGGCTCCTTTGTCCACCCCCTGGGCAATGTCAGCAGACTGCTGGTCAATACTGGTGATAACAGAGCATGTCTTCCAGTCAAACCCCATGGTGGATGAATTATACCCGATGTCCCGGATAGTGCTTCTGACCACTTCGGGAATATCCACATAGCAGTCAGTGGTAATTTCTCCGGCTACCATGGCAAGCCCTGTGGTAACAAGGGTTTCGCAGGCGACCCGGCAGTTTTTATCCTCTGCCATGATGGCATCCAGAATGCTGTCTGATATGGCGTCTGCCACTTTATCAGGGTGGCCCTCGGTTACGGATTCAGATGTGAACAAAAAAGTTTGATTTTCCGACATTTCATGCTCCTTTTTAAAATGTGATAAAAATTATAATGTTATACATGTATTTTGGTTACCAGTGGCGATTTGGAACTTTATTTATACCGGCTGATTCATCATTTGTCAATAGTTACCCAGAGATATATCAAGATATGTTCATATTTTGTTAAGAATATGAGAAAACACTTGACAACGGCCTGGAATTTTCTATGCTGAAAAGAACAATCTAACTTTTTGGAGACGTATTATGATGCAGCAATACAATAAGCGGATTACCGGTGTCGGGTCCGCTCTGGTGGACATCCTCATCAATGAGACAGATGATTTTTTAAAATCATTCAATAAAAAAAAGGGGGGAATGACCCTGGTGGAAGCAGCTGATATTGACGGTATCCTGGCAAGAACCGATGAAAACCCTGTCATTGTTACAGGGGGTGCCGCCTGTAACACCATCATAGGGGTGGGCCGTTTAGGGGGAACTGCCAGGTTCATCGGCAGAAGAGGAAATGATAATTTCGGCACCCTGTTTGAAGATGCCCTGCGCTCTGCCGGGGTGGAAACCAGCCTTACCTTGTCTTCTTCCCTTACCGGAAGCGTGATATCCGTGGTTACACCGGATGCCCAGCGGTCCATGTTTACCCATCTGGGGGCAGCCACTGAACTGGATCCGGCCCGGATCGGCCCCCACCTGTTTGCTGATACCGCCATATCTGTCATTGAAGGCTACCTGCTTTTCAACCCGGCGCTGATGATGGCATCGGTGCAGGCGGCCAAAGAGGCCGGTTCCATGATTGCCCTGGACCTGGCCAGTTTCGAGGTGGTGAACGGCTGCCGCAAGATCCTGGAAGAGGTGGTCCGGGAGTATGTGGACATCCTCATTGCCAATGAAGACGAGGCAGCCGCCTATACCGGATATGAAGACGAAAAAAAAGCCATCAACGCCCTTTCCGAGCATGTTACCTATGCTGTACTGAAACTGGGAAAAAGGGGCAGTTATATTTCATTTAATGACACCATCACCCGGGTTGAAGCCGTCTCCGGCCAGCCGGCCAAAGACACCACCGGGGCCGGGGATCTGTGGGCTGCCGGATTTCTTTTCGGCATTGCCAATGGCTTTTCCATCGAAAAAAGCGGTGCATTGGCATCAGCCTGCGGATACGAGGTCTGTCAGGTTGTGGGTGCCCATATCCCCAAACAGGGCTGGGAGCGGATCAAAGCACTGATTTAATGTTTGGTAAAATTTCATCAGTGTGGGGTTACTTTTTTTCAAATACCTGCCGGAAAATTTCTTTGTAGTGTGTGACAAAAGAAAAATCAATGCCCTCCTTGATATGATCAGGTAATTTTTCAAATTCACTGATGCATCCTTCAGGCAGAATGATTTCATTGATTTTGGATCTTCGGGCCGCGATGATCTTTTCCTTAATTCCGCCTACCGGCAATACCTTGCCTGTGAGTGTGATTTCTCCTGTCATGGCCAGGGGCCTGGAAATCACCTTTTTCCGGGCCAGGGAAACCAGGGCTGTGGTGATGGTGACACCGGCACTGGGTCCATCTTTAGGGGTGGCCCCTTCCGGCACATGCAGATGGATAAAGGCATCATCAAAATACGCATTATCAATACCCAGGGTTTTGGCATTGGCCCGCACATAAGACAAAGCAATGGAAGCAGATTCCTGCATCACCTCTCCGAGTTTACCGGTGAGGGTGATGCCGGAATTCTTTTCATGAACCTTCACTGCCTCAATGGGCAGGGTGACCCCGCCCATTGATGTCCAGGCAAGACCTGTGGCAATACCCACGCCCTGCATCTGTTTTTCTTTTTTAAAAACCGGGTGGCCCAGATATTTTTCCAGGGATTTGATGGTTATCCGCACCTTTTCTTTTTTTTCTTTTAAAATAGTGACAATACTTTTACGGATAATTTTGTTGAGTAGTTTCTCCAGATTCCGCACACCCGCTTCTCTGGCATATCCTTCAATCAGATAGCGGATGGTGGGATCGGTAATGGTAATGGTTGAGGCTGCCAGTTTGTTTCGTTTCAAAAGCTTGGGCCACAGGTGTTTTCTGGCAATTTCTATTTTTTCCTCGGTAATATACCCGGACAGGTTGATCCGGTCCATGCGGTCCAGTAAAGGGCCGGGAATGGTATCCAGGGTATTGGCCGTACATATGAACAGCACCTTGGACAAATCAATGCGAAGATCCAGGTAATGGTCCAGAAATTCGGCATTCTGCTCCGGATCCAGCACTTCGAGCAGGGCAGAGGCCGGATCCCCCTGGTAGGAAATCCCGATCTTGTCCACCTCGTCCAGCATGATCACGGGATTGGCCACTTTTGTGTCTTTAAGGGCCTGAACCATTTTACCGGGCATGGCCCCCACATAGGTGCGGCGGTGCCCCTTTATTTCCGCCTCATCCCGTATACCCCCGAGGCTGAACCGATAGAACTTGCGGCCCAGGGTTTCGGCAATGGATTTGCCAATGGAAGTTTTGCCCACACCGGGCGGGCCCACAAACAATATGATGGAACCGGACACATCTTTTTTATATACCCCTGCGGCAAAAAATTCGATAATCCGCTCCTTGACATCGGAAAGCCCGGCATGATCCCGGTCCAGCACTTTTTCCGCCCGCTCAATGTCTATATTGTCCTCGGAATACACCCCCCAGGGAAACGCAGTTATCCAGTCAAGGTAATTTCTGGTAACCCCGTATTCAGCAGATCCGGTTTCCAGCACGGACAGTTTTTCAATTTCTTCTTCAAACCGTTTGGCCGCCTCTTCGGGTGGATCCAGTTCTGCAAATCGTTGTTTGAACCGGTCCACGTCAGATGTTTTGTCATCTTTCTGCATCCCCAGTTCTTTCTGGATAGCCTTGAGCTGTTCTTTGAGAAAAAATTTGCGTTTATTCTCATCCACCTGGGTATTGATGTCTTTGCGGATCTGGGTCTGGAGCTTGGCAATTTCAATTTCTTTTTGCAGGAGCATGAGCACCTGCTTCATACGCTCCATAACAGATTCGGTTTCCAGAATTTCCTGGAGCACATCTCCTGATGCCGTGGTGATACCGGCGGCAAAATCGGTCAATGGCGAGGGCTGATCCGGACTGAACCGGCCCAGGTACTGCTTGAGTTCTTCGGAATATAAGGGATTCAAGGACAGCAGCTGTTTGATGGAACTGATGATGGAAATAGCATAGGCCTTTAGTTTGTCCTCATCCTCCTCCAGGGGCTTGAAATATTCCACCTGCACCACAAAAGGGGGTTTATCCGACAAAAATTTCTTTATCCGGAACCGTTCAAGGCCCTGGGCAATGAACTGGATATTGTCCTCCACCTCAACCATGTTGAGCATCCGCACAATACACCCCACTTCCGGAAAATCTTCTTTATAGACATATTTCCCTTTGACTTCAGAAAGATAACTCAGCCCCAGCAGGTTGTGGGAATCGTTGGCCGCCTTGACCAGGGTTTCTTCCCACCGCTGTTTGCTTACCACCAGGGGCTGCACCTGGGCCGGCAGATGGGGACGACCGGTAATGGGCACAATATAAAGGATATCGGGTTTGTGGCTCTGTCTGATAAGCTGGCCTCCGGTGCTCTGCTTTTTTTCCGTGTTTTCCGTCTCCTCTTCACCCTTAACATTGACGATTTCGGGGGTAACGGGTCTGTTGTCATCAGTCATATAACACCTCTGCTGTGCATTGGGATTTTTAATCAATAATGCCTATACTATAATGTTGATTTTGACCATGACAACCAAAAAAACAAATTTCATCTTTTGGATATATTCTTCTGAAACGACTGTGCTGCCGTAATCCGGGTCCCGCCCTCCCCGGATGCATGGCATATATACATGGTAACGGACGTGCAAATGGGTAATTTACGCCATGACCCAGGTAGCGGTCTGAAAAAACAGGATGGACACCCCCAGGGCCAGCAGGGTGTTGAACCCCATGGAAAAGGCCCCCCACTTCCAAGATCCGGATTCTTTGGCAATGCACACCACGGCAACAAAACACGGAGAGTAAAAAATGGTGAACAGAATCAGACTGAAGGCGGTGATGGGACCCCATCCAGGGGCAGACTGCAGCCGCTCGGATAAAGACCCGGCATCTTCGGGGTCCACATCTCCCAGAGAATAGGCGGTTCCCAGGGTGGACACCACCACCTCTTTGGCGGCAAATCCTCCCACCAGGGCAATATTGGTCTGCCAGTCAAACCCGGCCAGACGGGTCACTGGCTCCAGGGCCGTTCCCATGCGGCCGGCAATGGAATGCCGCAGGGCTGCGGAGGCCCGGTCCACCTGTTCTTCACCTGCTGTATGTGCTGCTGCCTGCCGGGTCCCTGCCTGCACAGGATCGCCCATTTGTGGGTTGTCCAGCCGGGGGAAGGTCATCATGGCCCACAGGATAATGGAAATCCCCAGAATCACCGTACCCGCTTTTTTGATATACTGCCAGGTGCGCTCCCAGGTATGGATGGCCAGACCCTTGAAAGTGGGCAGTCGGTAGGGGGGCAGTTCCATGACAAAGGGGGTGGCCGGCCCCTGTATGAGCGTGGACCGAAGCAGCTTGGCCACAAGAAGGGCTCCCATCCAGGAGATCAGGGTGATGATAAGCATGACCCTGGCCTGGTTCTCACTGAAAAAAGCGGCCACCAGAAGGGCATACACCGGCAGCTTTGCTCCGCAGTTCATGAAAGGTACGGTGAGCAGGGTGGCCAGCCGTTCCTTGGGAGACTTGAGGGTCCGGGCTGCCATGACTCCGGGAACGGCGCAGCCTCCGGCAATGCCGCCGGAGACGATAAAGGCCATGACCGATGCACCATGCAGGCCGAACAGCCGGAAAACCCGGTCCAGCATGAATGCCATTCGGGCCAGATACCCGGAATCTTCCAGAAAAGATATCCCCAAAAACATGAACATGATCAACGGTACAAATCCCAGAACCCCGCCCACCCCGTCAATAATGCCTGAAATCACAAGAGATTTGAGCAGACCGTCTGAAAACAGGCTGTCCACCCTGCCCCCCAGCCAGGCAAATACGTTTTCACACCATGCCACGGGCACTGCACTGTAGGCAAAGGTGAACTGATATAAGCCCATGAGCACGGCAACCATGAGCAGGGGTCCCAGGAACCGGTGGGTGACGATTTTATCTATTTTGTCAGAGGTTTCCATCCGGTTTTTGTCCCGGGTACAGGTCATTACCCCCTGCTTCAAGATGGATGTAATAAACCCGTAGCGCTGATCCGCGATCATGCCTTCCGGATGGGTATCCAAAGTGGTGTCCAGGTGATGGGCCAGTTTCCGGGCTTTTGATGACAGCCATGCATCCATCTGCGGATTCGCCTCTTTTCCCATTTCCAGGATCTGCACATCACTTTCCAGGTATTTTAATGCCACCCACCGGGGGAGGTATTGTTCGGTCAGAAAATTTTCAGAACCGATCTTTTCCACCATCTCATCAAGGGTCTGGTCAATATCCCGGCCATAGGATATCTGCAGGGATTTTGTCCGGATTTTGGCATGGGCTGCCACGGTTTTGAGCAGATCATCCCGGCCTTTACCGGTCCGGGCCACCATGGGTACCACCGGCACCCCCAGCAGGGCGGACAGTTTTTCTATATCAATGGCAATACCCCGTTTTTTTGCCACATCCATCATGTTCAGGGCAATGCAGACGGATGTACCCATTTCCATGAACTGGAGGGTAAGATACAGGTTGCGCTCCAGGTTGGATGCATCCACAATGTTGACAGTGCTTCCCGGGAAAACCTGGGTGCCGTAGTGTTTTCCTTCCGCATCCTTTCCCTCGAGCATGGGGTAGCGTACGAAGTTTTCGATTTCGTGCCGGTCGAGTATCTGCTCCGCACGGAGGAGCAGGCGTCCAGTCTGGAGGAGACCGCTTCAAGCATGGAGGAGCTGACCTCC
>JAWOEP010000284.1:0-4438 GCA_046482705.1 Desulfotignum sp. | reverse complement strand
CCGATATTGCCCTGCCCTCGGAACGGCCGGCCCCGAGCCGGGACAACGCTCCGGATGCGCCGGCAGTTAATTTCTCGTTGTTTTTATCAGAAGATTGAATTAAAAACGGGAAATAACGTTTCAGGCTTCGTACATATTTCAGGAATTCGAATCCTGCATTAGGATCTCTTTTGCCGTCTTTAAAATAATTTACATCAGAGATAACCCCTAACAGGTTTTCTTTATATTTTTCGAAAAGCGAAAGTCCTTCTTCGTAATTTGTGTTCCAGAAAAGAGGCCAGGCCCTCCTGGACATCCCGGGTTTTCATCAGGGGCATCAGGTCCGGCAAAAGGCGGTCAATGGCGGCCTGGTCTCCGTAGGACCGGGCCAGGCGGCTGGAACGCAGGGAGGCGGCAACGCCCAGAGGTGCCTGCTTTGAAATGGTATCGGCAATGGCCAGGGCGGTGTCCAGACAGGATCCCGCCGGGGTCACCTCCTGGACCAGGCCCAGGCGGAACGCCTCTTTGGCCGTGATCTCATCGCCGGTCAAAAGATAGCGCATGGCATTTCCCCAGCCCACTTCCTGGAAAAGACGGACCGTGGCACCCCCCACCGGGTAGATGCCCCGCTTGATCTCGATCTGGCCGAACCGGACGGTATCTGCCGCCACCCGGATATCACAGGCCAGCAGCAGCTCCAGGCCGATGGTCAGGCAGAGTCCCTGGACCGCCATGACCACGGGTTTGCCTACCCGTCTGTCCGGATCCAGTCCCAAAGGATCCATCCCCGTTTCAGGCAGTTCAGGAAACTGCCCTCTGGAAAAGCATTCCGCCCATTCCGGCAGGTCCAGGCCGGCAGTAAAATGGTCGCCTTCTGCATACAGCACTCCGCACCGCAGGTTCGGGGTGCGGTGCAGTTCACCATAGGCAAGGCTCAGCTGCCGGTAAAGATCCAGGTCGAATGCATTGCGTTTTTCAGCCCTGTTCAGTCCCATGCACAGCACATGGTCCCGGGTGTCTACTATCAGCTTGCTGTCTTGAATGTTGTCTTCTGCTGTCAGGGGATCTTTTTGCATCGTTTTCTGGCTCCTTGCTCCTTGAAATAAACACGGGGTTCGGTTTCCCTTACAACCGCTGAATACATACCATTTTCATGCCTAAGACACAATGGGGTGTCAACACAATCCGGCTTAATTTCCCGGTTTTATGGACATGAAGGCAGGGGCTCCCCATAGAAGCACACGCTACTATAGCAAATATCCTGATCTGGAATTCGGCATTGCATCTGCTCCAAAAAGGCGGTATATGGAGATATCCGTTACAAAAATGTCTGTGACCCATCGCATATAAGGAGCCAACCATGAAAGACGTACTTTTGGCCACTGTTCAGAAACTCGATTCACCGGCAGAAACAGCCATCCGGGAATTTGAAGCCAAGTGGGAACAGATCGCTGCCGAAAGCAACCGGCGGCTCATGGCGCGGCCGGACCTTGAAAAACTGGTGGGAAAAGGAAATGAACAAATGGCTGAAGATAACAACCGCAATTTTCCCCGGTTCATGTTGTCTTTGTTTTCAAATTACAAACCTGCCGTGTTTGTGGAAACCGTACTCTGGGTGTTCCGGGCCTACCGGTCCCATGGCTTTCAAACCACCTACTGGGCCGCCAATCTCAACATCTGGGTGGACCTGCTGCAAAAAGGACTGTCCGCTGATGCATGGAAACAGATCCATCCCTTCTACAACTGGCTGATCGTCAACATCCCGGTGTTTACCGCCGTTACCGACACCGATCTGACAGCGTCCATTTCAAATGTCCCGGATCATCTTCATGGAACAGGTACATTGAAATGATCACCGAAGCGTTGTATCAGGAATACCTGGCCCTGCTTTTAGACGGAAACCGCCGGGAATGTGGCCGCATCGTTCAGCAGCTGCTGGACCGGGATATCGAGATCAAGACCCTGTATGCAGACCTGTTTCAAAAAAGCCTGTACGAGGTGGGCCGGTTATGGGAGTTCAACAGGATTTCTGTTGCCAAGGAGCACCTGGTGACCGCCATCACCGAAGGGTTGCTGAACCTGGTCTATCCCCGGCTGTTCGAAAAAGCATCCGTTGATTCCCAAAATGGGAAAAAAGTGGTCATCTCCTGTGCAGCCAATGAATTCCACCAGGTGGGCGGCAAAATGGTGGCGGACATCTTTGAACTCAACGGCTGGGACAGCCAGTTTCTGGGGGCCAACACCCCGGTGGACCAGATGCTGGCCCATATCCAGGAAGAAAAACCCGACCTGGTGGGGTTGTCTGTGAGCGTCTATTTCAACATGCCGGCACTCAAATCCGGGTTGGCGGCCATCCGGGGGAATTTCAACCATCTGGATATCATGGTGGGGGGACAGGCCTTCAAATGGGGCGGCACCGAGATCATCAAGCAGTATGCGGGAACAGCGTATGTACCCTCTATCGACCAGCTCACCCCGCTGATTGCCGTATGAAAAAATGATGTGGGATGCCGCCCGGCAGCCGGTACATCAGCGGAAAAAAATATTCAAAGGCTGTTGCATAAAAATTACAGCTTCATACCCCTGAGAATACCGGATTGGGTGGGGCCGGTGTAATCCAGGCGGATGATATCTGTCAGGCCGGCGGCGGCCATCATCTCCCGGATCTCTGATTCTGTGTAAGACTGTCCGGATTCGGTGCCCAGAAACATGTTCAGGGAAAACAGGGCAGCGAACTCAGGCCGGTCCCGGGTGTCTGCCAGGATGAAATCATGGATGAGCAGCTGCCCGCCGGGCACCAGCGTTTTTGCGGCATGGGCAACGATATCCGCGGCCTTGTCCGGTCCTTCTCCGTGGAGGACATGGGAAAGCCAGGCAGCATCGAACTCCTGGTTCAACGGGATCTCATCTGTGGTGTAGTCTCCGGGAACAAACCGGATTCGGTCTGACAGACCGAATTGGCGGATGGTTTTTTCGGCAAAGGGCCGGGTGGTGGGCAGATCAAATACCACAGCCGTGAGGTCCGGGTTGGCCCGGCAGAAATGGATGGCATAGGTGCCGGGGCCGCCCCCCATATCCAGCAGACGGGTACAGCCGGACAGATCCAAAGATTGGGTCAGGGTCGGTGCCGTGGCCATGGCATTGTTGAACATACCCATCAGAAATGCTTCCCGCCATTCTTCGGATGACACTGATGACCGCTCCCGGATGGGACCGCCCCGGGTCACGGCCTGGTCCATGCGGACCCAGGAGTCGGCCAGGTGGTGATGGTGCTGGATCATGTAACCGATATACCGGTCGGAATCTTTTGAGAGAAAGTCGGCAGCGGCCTGCGTGTTGGCATAACCGGCCGGTGTTTTGGTCAACAGGGCCATGGCGGCCAGGCCATCCAGGAGCATGGTAAGGCCCCGGGCATCCCATCCTGTCTTTTGTATTATTTCCCGGGCTGTCAGGGTATCGCTGCCGATGATGGTGAAGATATCCAGTTTCACGGACGTATGGAGGGTGCAGGTTTTCCAGTAATATCCGGACATTTCCAGCAGGGTGCCGGGATGCCAGTGTGTCTTGTTTGTCGCTGACGTGTCGCACCACGAAGGACGCGAAGCGCACGAAGATTTTTTGAACGAATCGTTTGATCCCATTTTCAAGTTCCTTTCCTGTTTCACCATGAATTTTCAGAACACATTCAATCACTCGATTAGTGGGCTGAACAAATCCCATACTTCGTGTTCTTCGCGTCCTTTGTGGTAAAAAAATCAGCAGCCCCATTGATGGACCTGCTTTTTTATTTTTCCTGCCATTGGGGGGGGCGTTTTTCAAAAAATGCGCTCACCCCTTCCTTTGCATCTTCTGTGGTGCACAGCCGGGCAAACGCCTCGTTCATATAAGCGAAACGGGCTTCATAGTGCAGGTCTTCAGACCGGTAAAACGCGGTTTTGGCAATACGTACGGCCACCGGGCTTTTTCGGGCCAGATCAGCTGCCCAAGCCATGGCCAGATCCTCCAGGTCCTCCTTGGGAACCAGTTTGTTCACCAGTCCTAAAGACAGGGCTTCCGGGGCCTTGATCAGGTCTCCGTAAAGGAGCAGTTCCAGGGCCTTTTTCCGGCCCACGCACCGGGATACCGGAATCACCGGGCCCACACAGTTAAGCCCCACATTGATGGCAGTCAGGCCCATGCGTACGTTGTCTGCGGCAATGACCAGGTCGGCCGCGGCGGCCAGCCCCATGCCGTTGGCGACAGCCACCCCGTGCACCTGGGCGATCACCGGTTTTTTAAGTTTTGAGATGGTCACCAAAGGCTGCTCCATGGTCTCGATCCACGCCTGGTATTCCATGGGGGTTTTGCCGGCCAGTTCGTTCACATCAATGCCGGCGCAGAAAGCCTTGCCGGACCCTTTGAGCAGGATCACCCGCACCCCGGGGTCTGCATCCAGATCCAGCAGTGCCTGGTTCAGTTC
>JAWOEP010000256.1:0-4808 GCA_046482705.1 Desulfotignum sp. | reverse complement strand
TACCCGTAACACATGACAGCCGAGCACATCTGTACAATATGGGCCCCGCTCATGATGAACATGACCACATCCCGCCAGTCATAGGCCCCGTTGGTGCCGGTGATGTCCAGTTTGTCGCCCAGAGCACACCTGACCTCGTTGATCCACCGCAGGGTCAACGGTTTGGTCCAGGGTCCGCCCACCCCGGCCTTTCCATAAATCAAAGGCTTGCCGGTCTCGATATCCGGTACAAACCCGATAAACCGGTTGGTAAGGGTGACAGCCCGGGCCCCTGCCTTGTGGAGCATATCTGAAAACAGCACCAAGTCTGTCACCTGGGGCGTAACCTTGATGATGATGGGCACATTTACCGCATCTACCACCTTTTGGGTAATTTCACACCCATAATCAAAATCCTGTCCCACGTTCATGCCGGTTCTTACCCCGGGCATCAGCTTGGGGTGGGGGCACCCAAATTCAGCTCGATCAGCGGCACCCCACCGTCCTCCATCTGTTTTCCCAGGTCCACCCAGCCGTCCAGGGTGGTGGAGGCGATGGACCCGATGACCTGGGCATCGTGCTGACTAGCATAGGCCACGGTTTCGGTGATCTCCTTCATAAAATCTTCGGGCGGTTCCAACGCCAGGCCGGATCGGCTGTAAAGGCTGAAGCTTCTGGGGACCTTGCCGTGGCACACCTCATGTCTGGCATTGAGGAACCGCCATTTGGCCCGCTGGGTCAGCTCCCGCATGGCAGGCGAGTCGGTCATGGTCTTAGCGATCACTGCCCCGGCCCCGGCATCAATGCATTTTTTCATGTTGGCGGCATTGAGGGTGGGCTCGGCTGAGGCAGCTGCCAAAGGATTTTTGAATGTTACGCCGCAAAAATTTACACGTGTATCAGCCATAGTGTTTGTCCTTTCAGGTACGGGCCATGCCCGGGTTTAAAAACGCTTTTCTGCCGGCCAGTCCCGGAAATGTTTTCCGGGCGGCATCGGTGTTGTCAGGGTCGATAACCGTTTGAACAATTGCTTCTTCGTCTCCGGCCCCGGCCAGCACTGTTCCCCAGGGATCCACCACCATGCTGTGACCGACAAACTGGCTGCCGTTGTTCATACCGCAGCTGTTGGCACAGACCAGGTGGCACTGGTTCTCCAGGGCCCGGACCCGGTTGAGCATGATCCAGGCCGGCAGCCGGGGATAGGGCCAGGCCGAACAGACCAGAAACATGGTTGCTCCCTGGTCCACCATGGTCCGGAACAGCTCCGGAAACCGCAGGTCAAAGCAGGTGGCCATACCCATATTGCCGAACGGGGTCTCCACCACCACCGGGATATCCCCCGGGGTCAAAATCTGTGTTTCTTTTGAATTGTAACCGAACAGATGGATTTTCCTGTATGTGGCCATAATAGCCCCTTCCGGAGAAAACAGCACACTGGTATTGAAGTAGTTGTCTCCGTCTTTTTCCACAAAACTGCCGGTGTGCAGATAGATTTGATATTTTTTTGCCAGTTTGCCCATATTCTGCACAAACGGACCGTCCATGGTCTGGGCATCGGGAACATACCGGTCAAACCGCATGAAACCGGTCTGCCAGATTTCCGGCAGGATCACCAGGTCTGCCTCCCGGCACTTATCAATGGCATGTTGCGCCTTGTCAAAAGTTGCTGCAGGATCGTTTTCAATCACACCAAGCTGGATTGCGGCAATTTTCATGAAAAATATCTCCTTGTCATAATTTTTATCAGACCTCATTCACCCATCAGACCATATAGTCCATGGGATGGATGCTGTAGGCAAAAGACAGTTTTCTATCCAGAACCGGATCGGTCAGGCTGCCGGTAAACCGGTCGGCAAACACAAATTCCGGGGTTTCCATTTTCACGGTGCCTGAAAAAATAACCATATCTGTCAACGGCCCGGTCACTTTTTTGCCGACAAATGCCAGCAGTTCAGCCGGAGACATCAACAGACCGACGGCCCCTTTCTGGTAGAGGATCTCTTCCCCTCCTTTTTCCACCGTACATGCCATGACCAGATCGTCCCAGTGGTCTGACACATCCTGTAGATCCCAGACAACCGGGGAAACAATATTTGGGCACACCTGCTTGGCCCGGGGAATATCGGTTTCCTCCAGTTTCCTGTCTGTGTGGTCACTGCCGATACCCACATAGATCTCATCTGGATTTTTCACAAACAAAACAAACTCGATCTCTCCGGATGTCTGCTGCCCGTATACAACAATTTTTTCATCACAGGTCATGGTCGCGGGTATGACCGGATAGATCAGCGGGGTGTCAGCGGGCACATCGATGCCTTTGGCAGACAGCTCATCCAGATGATGCCGCACCTCTGCCTGGTCCCTGCCGGTGAATCCGGCATTGACCATGCGGTCCACATGAAAATTCAGCGGGGTCTGTTTTTTATCCTTTTCAAGAAATAATTGTATATCCACATTGCACCCTTTGTTTATTTTTTGTGATATCTGATTTCAAAAGTGACACATCCCTGGGGGATACTGTAGGGACCATGGGTCATTCCGGGCGGGCGGCAGGCATAATAGCCCGGCAGATAGGTTTCTTTTTTGGCGATATCGTGAAGCGATCCTTCCACCAGCAGCACCTCTTCCCAGAAATCATGCACCAGGGTGTCAGCGGTCTCGATGCCCGGGGGAAACTTGAGCATACGGGTGTAATCCCCGGTATCCGGGTCATAACTCAAAATTTTCTCTTTGATGCCCAGGGTATCGCCTTCCACATCCCGCCATTCATAGTGGGTATCATAGTCTGTAAATTCAATTTCCGGTTTCGCCATTGGTTTTTTCCTCCTGTTTGCTTTGTTTGACAGCCAGTTTGCTGTATTCCAGATGGATTTCCATCAACTGCATGGCCTCTGTGACCTGTCCTTTTGTGACTGCCGCCAGAATGGCATCATGCTCTGTTATAACCTCCTGCATGCGGCTTTTCTGAGACAGAGCCTTAAACCCCATCAAATGCATGATATCCCTGATATCCTGCATCATCTCCATGAGATATGTATTTTTTGTCAGCCGGGTAAATGTGATGTGAAAATTGCGGTCCGCTTCCATGAATGCCACGGCATTTTTTGTCTTTGCTGCCTCTTTCTGGGCCTGTAAGAAATTGTTCAGCCCGGATATATCCAGGGTTTTATGGTTGATGCAGGCTTTTTTAATGGAAAACACCTCCAGGGCCGTCCGGATCTCAAACACATCCTCGATCTCTTTTTCGGAAAAGGTATTGATGACCACCCCTTTCTGGGGCAGAAATTTAATCAGACGTTTTGAGGAGAGTTCCAGCAGAGCTTCTCTCACCGGAGTGCGGGAAATCCCCAGATCTTCTGCCAGGCTTTTTTCATTGTAGACCACGTCTGTGGTGAGCTCATTGGTGAGAATGGAACGGCGCAATACCTTGAGGGCGGTTTTTGACAGTGGTTCAGATTTCCTGATTTTGGTCAGCCCCATGCACATATACTCCGGTTACGGGTCAAAATAATGCGATATGTGTTATTGCGTATTGTGTATTTGATATATTACATAAAATATGATGTCAATACCTAAAATCACATTTTTTCGTGTGGTGTGCAGACCCCAGTGCCAGAAAAGTTGTCGCATGCGCTAAAAACCATTATTTTAGCGGTGCTGGAACCAGGATTGTTTCGGAAAATATCAGGATTACATTAAAGAAGTGTGTAATCCTTTGACTGCGATGGCTTGTGATCTCAGCGTTATTTACAAAAAAATCATGAAACTGATGCAAGAAATCAGACCGGCATCTGTGCCCCTTCATAGACTGTCTTGACCGCATCACGACTGTTTTCCAGATGCAGTTGCATCTGGTCCATGGCCAGTGACACATTTTTCTGCTGCACAGCGGCCAGTATTTTGCGGTGTTCTTTAACCACCGCCGCCATTCTGCCGGTGATGGCCAGGGCCTTGAACCCCATCAGATGCATAATATCCCGGATGTCCTCCATCATGTCGATCAGGTAATTGTTTTTTGTCAACCGGGTGAATCCGACATGAAAATTTCTGTCTGCTTCCATGAATTTTATTTCATCTTTTGAGGTGACGGCATTTTTCTGATCGGTCAGACATTGTTCCAGGGATGTGGTATCCAGATCATTGGCATTCAGGCACAGTTTCTGGACGGAAAACACCTCCAGAGCGGTTCGTATCTCAAAAGCGTCATCAATGTCTTTAAGGGTGAAGGTATTGATGACCACCCCTTTCTGGGGAAGAAATTTCACCAGCCGTTTTGCAGACAACTCCAGCAGGGCCTCTCTGACAGGGGTCCGTGATATCCCCAGATCCTGTGCAATGCTTTTTTCATTGTAAATGACATTGGGTGTGAGTTCATTGTTCAGAATGGACTGCCGCAACGCTTTTGTAACTTGTTTTGCCAAAGACTCGGGTTTGGTGATCTTGTTCAGGCCCATGTATCTGTTATTCTCCATAATTGGTGTTCACAGCTTTAATACCATTCAAAACTGACCTTTGGCTGCCCTCTTCCCTCAGAATTTCAGCATCTCCAGAAACCGGTCTTCATCCAGCACCTTGACCCCCAGATCCCTTGCCTTGGCCAGTTTGGAACCCGCCTGTGTTCCCGCCACCAGATAATCAGTGTTTTTTGACACGCTGCCGGTGACTTTGGCGCCCAGGGCCAGCAGCCGCGTTTTGGCTTCGGTCCGGGTCATGGCGGCCAGGGTACCGGTGATCACCAGGGTTTTACCGGCAAAAACGTGATCTGTTTTTTCTTCCTGTTTCGCAAGGGGATTGAAAATCGTCACCCTGCTGTCTTTGAGCTGAGTGAT
>JAWOEP010000203.1:0-10632 GCA_046482705.1 Desulfotignum sp. | reverse complement strand
TATCCCTGGTTTCTGGACTGGGGCCGGGACAGTTTGATATTCTGCAGAAGCCTGATTGAACTGGGACGGATATCCGATGCCCTGGCCGTGCTCCATCTGTTCGGCCGGTTTGAGGACCGGGGCACCCTTCCCAACATGATCTGCGGCAATGATGCCGGCAATATCGAAACTTCGGACGCACCCTTGTGGTTCTTTGCCTGCTGCAGGGACATGATGCAAAAAACACAGGACAGGGCATTTCTGGACCAGGATCTGGACGGCCGGACAGTAAAACAGGTACTGGTTTCCATGGCAGAATCTCTTGTGGCCGGCACCCCCACCGGTGTCCGGGCTGATCCTGATACACGGCTTTTGTTCAGCCCTGCCCATTTTACCTGGATGGACACCAATTATCCGGCCGGTTCTCCCCGCCAGGGATATCCGGTGGAGATTCAGGCCCTGTGGTACAATGCCCTGGTTTTTCTGGGAACCATTGATCCGGGCAAAGGATGGAACAAAATGGCCCGGACAGTCAAACAGGCCATTATCTCTTTGTTCTGGCAGGAATCCCTTGGGTATTTCAGCGATTGTCTGCACGGGGAAGGTCCCGCCGCAAAGGCAGTACCGGATGATGCTCTGCGGCCCAACCAGCTGCTGCTGCTCACCCTGGGGGTGGTGGGTCCCGGAGACATGGCCCGGAAAACCGTGGAAACCTGCCTGGAACTGCTGGTGCCCGGAGGGATCAGAAGCCTTGCCGACAGAAGGCTTACCCTGCCCCTGGCTGTTATGCATAACGGCACTGCCCTCAATGACCCCCATCATCCCTATGCCGGAAGGTACCAGGGTGATGAAGATACCCGGAGAAAACCAGCCTATCATAACGGCACTGCCTGGACCTGGCAGTTTCCTGTGTTCTGCGAAGCCTGGGCTGCCGTGTTCGGTCCGGAAAGCCATGCCACCTGCCTGGCATGGCTGGGCAGCTGTAAACATCTGATGCGAACCGGTGCTGCCGGATATATCCCGGAAATTCTGGACGGGGATTTTCCCCACACACCCCGGGGCTGTGATGCCCAGGCCTGGGGGGTGAGCGAGGCGGCCCGGGTGGTACATAAACTATCTTCAAGGAGTACATGATATTCATGCAGGAAATGCAGATATATAAAGTCTATCCGGCAATACCCGAGTCCTTGTCCTTTCTGGATTCCCTGGCCAGAAACCTGTGGTGGTGCTGGAATGATGAGGCAGTTGACGTGTTTCGCCGGATAAACCCGGTGCAGTGGGAGGCAGTGGAAAAAAATCCGGTGGTGTTCCTTACCCGGATTTCCCAGCGGCGGTATGAGGAACTTTCAAAAGATGAAAGTTTTCTGGGGCATCTTAACTGGGTGAAAACAAAATATGAAAACATGCTTTCCGATGTCCCCCAGATCCAGGAACTTGACCTGGGTCCCCGGGAAACGGTGGCATATTTTTCCATGGAATTCGGTATCCATGAATCTTTGCCGTTTTTTGCCGGCGGCCTCGGGGTGCTGGCCGGGGATCATCTTAAGGCATCTTCCGCATTGGGCCTGCCTTTGACGGGCATCGGTCTGTTGTTCCGGGAAGGGTATTTCCGGCAATACCTGGACCATAACGGCTGGCAGCAGGAAACCTATCCCCTCATTGATGTATTTGATCTGCCTGCCAGGAAAATCAGCAATGGCGCAGGAGCCGATCTTCTTATTGAAATTCCGGGGCCCAGGGGGGTTATCCGGGCATGTGTCTGGGAGATAAAGGTGGGAAAAATCCAGTTGCTGCTCCTGGATACCAATCTGCCTGAAAATTCAGAGGAAATCAGGAATATCACCTCCCGGCTGTATGCCAGCCACGGTGACATCCGGGTAGCCCAGGAAATTCTACTGGGTATCGGGGGTATCAAGGTATTAAAGGCCATGGACCTGTTTCCTGCAGTCTGCCATATGAACGAGGGGCATTGCACCTTTGCAGGGCTTGAGCGGACCTGTATGATCATGGACCGCTTTGATCTGGAGTTTCAGAGCGCATCCCAGGTAAGCCGGCGCAGTTCCGTGTTTACCACCCATACCCCGGTATCAGCCGGGCATGACGAATTTGACAAGGAGCTTGTCCGCCCCTATATCGCCATGTACGCCCAAAAATTCGGGATTTCCGAAGATGAACTGTTGTCCTGGGGCGAATTGCCCGGGATCAGGGAGAAAAATAAATTTTCCATGTTCTGTTTCGGGGTGGTTTTTTCAGGTTATATCAACGGTGTCAGCCGCCTGCACGGACATGTGGCAAGATCCATGTGGCAGGGTTTGTGGCCCGGGCGCCAGAAAGAGGAGGTCCCCATTTCCCATGTCACCAACGGGGTCCATATCAATTCCTATATTTCCCGTCATAAAAATGCGCTTCTGGAAAGGTATCTGGCATCGAACTGGTCCGGCCGCCAGTCTGACGGTGATCTGGTGGCGCGTATTGACAGTATCGAAGATGCAGATCTGTGGCATGTCCATGAACTGGACCGGGCCAGGCTCATCAGGAAAAGCCGGCAGCTGCTGGTGGCACAGTATAAAAGGCGCAATGCTTCCCGAAACATGCTGGAGGAGTTATCTGCCGCCCTTGACCCCCAGGTGCTGACCATCTGTTTTGCCCGGCGGTTTGCCACTTATAAGCGGGCCGGACTGCTGCTCAAGGATATCCCGCGCCTGATCAGGCTCATCACCAGAGTGGAAAGACCTGTCCAGCTGGTGTTCGCCGGCAAGGCCCATCCCAATGACAACGAGGGCAAGGCCATTATCAAGCGCATTGTGGAATTTGCAAGGCACCCTGATGTGCATCACCGGGTGATTTTTCTGGAAAACTATGATATCAATATTGCCCGGTATATGGTTCAGGGATGTGATGTGTGGCTGAATACCCCCAGAAGGCCGTATGAGGCCTGCGGTACATCCGGAATGAAAGCCGCTGCCAACGGGGGGTTGAATCTGTCCATACTGGATGGGTGGTGGTGTGAAGGCTTTTCAGAAAGCCGGGGATGGCGTATCGGCAACAGCGATGATTATGAAGATCCGAATTATCAGGATGAAGTGGAAAGTCAGGCTTTGTTCAATATTCTGGAAAATGATGTGATACCGATATTCTATGACCGCCAGCGGGGCAATCCCCCCAAAAAGTGGATTCACATGATGAAGGCTGCCATGAAAATGGCTATTACCGATTTTTCCAGTAACCGGATGGTGAGAGAATACGCCAGCCGGTTTTATATCCCGGCTGCCAAAAATATGAATCAACTCATGGAAGAGGCGGGTAGAAAAGCCAAGGAATTGGCCCTGACCCAGTCCCGGCTCAATGCCCTGTGGTCCCGTATCCGTTTGTCAAAACCAAAGATCACGCCGGAAACCGATTTTGCTGTGGGAGACAGCTTCACCATTGTTGTGGAAGTTTTTTTAGGAGAATTAACGCCTGAAGAGGTGCAGGTACAGATATACCATGGTCAAATGCGCGGCACAGGACAGATGGAAGGCAGCCGCGCCGAAACAATGACGCTGCAGCATACCATTGCTGCAGGCACCCATGTCTATGGATGTCGGGTCACCTGTTCAAATCCCGGCCGGTTCGGTTATACGGCCCGGGTAATACCCAGCGGAGACACAGTATTAAGAAATACACCGGGATTGATCACCTGGGTTGCAGCAGACAGTTGACACCATGAAAATCCAAAGCCAAACCCGCACCAGATGCTCAGGGGAGAGGACATATGGCACAAAAACCGAGAATCCTAATTGTGACGCCCGAAGTGACCTATCTTCCCAAAGATATGGGGAACCGGTCCAATTATTCCGCCAAAGCCGGGGGGCTGGCTGATGTGTCTGCAGCATTGATTTCAGCCCTGTTCGACCTGGGCTGTGATGTACATGTGGCATTGCCGGATTACAGATCCATATTTGACGGCAGCACCACCAAAACCCACAGCCTGGAACTGGCAAAGATCCGCAAACGCCTGGACGAGGAACGTATTCACCTGGCGGCGGATCGGGCTTTTTACTATTTGAGCAATGTCTATTCCGGATATTCCGACATGGACCTGAAGGTATCTCTGGCATTTCAGCGGGAGGTCATCAACAACATCATTCCCCGGGTGGAACCGGATATCATCCACTGCAATGACTGGATGACGGGACTGATCCCGGCCATGTCCCGGGAGATGGAAATACCCTGTCTGTTCACCATTCACAATATTCACACCATGACCTCCACCATGGCGGAAATCGAAGACCGGGGCATTGATGCGGCAGCTTTCTGGCAGCGGTTGTATTTCAAGGACCCGCCGGTGAATTATGAGGAAAGCCGGGACTGGAACCGGGTGGACTTTCTCACTTCCGGGGTGTTTGCGGCCCATTATGTCAACACTGTGAGTCCCACCTTTCTCCGGGAAATCGTGGAGGACCGCCACGCCTTTGTGGAGCCGTGTCTGAAAAATGAACTTGCCCACAAATATTATGCCGGGTGTGCCACAGGTATTCTCAATGCACCGGAGCCCGAGTTCAACCCGGCAGTGGATGAACTGATCAGATATAACTACGGTCCCAAGAACCATAAAAAAATGAAGGCTGCAAACAAAAAATATCTGCAGAAAATTCTGGACATGGAAGAAAATGTGAATGCCCCGCTGTTTTTCTGGCCGTCCCGCCTGGACCCGGTGCAGAAAGGATGCCAGCTCCTGGCACAGATCATGTACGAGATCGTGGAACGGTACCGGGACCAGGGGCTGCAGATCGTATCTGTGGCATCAGGTGCTTTTGAAAAGCATTTCCACGATATTGTCCGGCACCATGGCATAGGCAGCCGTGTGGCTGTATGCGGATTCAACGAGGGGCTTTCCCACCAGGCCTTTGCTGCCGCGGATTTTTTGTTCATGCCGTCGGCGTTTGAGCCCTGCGGACTGCCCCAGATGGTGGGCGGCATTTATGGCACCCTGCCCATTGTTTTTGACACCGGCGGACTCCATGACACAGTCCAGCCCCTGGATCCTGCCGGAGACAGCGGGAACGGATTTTTGTTTGCCTTCCATGATGCTGCCGGCCTGTCCTGGGCAGTTGACCGGGCAATGGATTTTTATAAACTGGATGACCAGACCAGAGAAACACAGATCCACAGGATCATGATCGAAAGCGTGCTGGCATTCAACCACACCAGATGTGCAGAGGAGTACATAAATCTGTATGGAAAAATGCTCCAGAGACCCTTCCTTGTCTGATCCCGGGATTTTCAATGACCCGGGACTGCTGGCCCATGCCGATACCATCCAATACCGGTACTGTGCGGCCATGGACCTGGAAGAAAGATTGTGCCGGAAACATGCCGGCTCTTTGAAGAATTTTGCCGACTATCACCAGCGGTTCGGCCTGCATTTCGACCCCAAAAAAGGCCGGTGGGTTTTCACTGAATGGGCCCCCAATGCTGCGGACATGTTTATCTTATGTGACAAAAACAACTGGCAGTGTGTGCCTGAATTTCAGGTGCCAAAACAGGATGAAGAAATTTTCCAGGCACATTTTCCTGCAGAGTTGTTTTCCCACCAGGACCTGTTCCGGTTGAAACTAATCTGGCCGGGCGGGCAGGGGGACCGTATTCCTACGGCAGCCAGGCGGGTGGTCCAGGATCCCCATACCCTGATCTTCAATGCCCAGGTGTGTGAGCCGCAGCATTCCTATGACTGGCAGGCATCAAAGCCTGCCCCCGGAGAGGGCCCCATGCTGATTTACGAAGCCCATCCCGGCATGGCCCTGGAAGAGGCGCGTATCGGCACCTGGACGGAATTCCGCCAGCATATTCTGCCCAAGATCGTGGATGCCGGGTACAACACCATCCAGCTGATGGCGGTGCAGGAACATCCGTATTACGGGTCTTTCGGTTACCATGTTTCCTCTTTTTTCGCCCCCTCATCCCGGTTCGGCACCCCGGAAGAACTCAAACAATTGATTGATGCCGCCCATAAAGAAGGTATCCGGGTGCTGATGGATATCATCCATTCCCACAGTGTCCGCAATGAGGTGGAAGGGCTTTCCCGGTTTGACGGAACCCTGTACCAGTTTTTTCACGGCGGTCCCAGAGGGATGCACCATTTATGGGATTCCCGGTGTTTTGACTATGGCAAACCCATGGTCGTAAAATTTCTTTTGTCCAATCTTCGGTACTGGATTGAGGAATTTCATGTGGACGGGTTCCGTTTTGACGGCATTACCTCCATGATTTTTGAAGACCACGGCCTGAACCGGGCATTTGTCAGTTATGCAGATTACTTCGGCCCGGGAGTTGATACAGATGCCCTGGGTTATCTGTTTGCCGCCAACCGTCTGGTGCACCAGATTGCGCCTGAATCTGTCACCGTGGCAGAGGATGTCAGCGGATATCCCGGTCTGGCTGCAGGCATTGACCAGGGAGGATATGGGTTTGATTTTCGTTTTGCCATGGGCATTGCCGATTTCTGGATCAAACTGCTCAAGGAAACCCGGGATGAAGACTGGCCCCTGGAGAAACTCTGGCATGAACTGACCAACCGCCGGCCTGAAGAAGCCACCATTTCCTATGCTGAATGCCATGACCAGGCACTGGTGGGAGATAAAACCCTGATGATGCATCTCATGGGAGGCCGTATCTATTCAGCCATGCACAAGGATAATGCCGGCATTGAAACATTCCGGGGGGTGGCCCTGCACAAGATGATCCGCCTGATCACCCTGGCCACGGCCAATGCCGGGTACCTGAATTTCATGGGCAATGAGTTCGGCCACCCGGAATGGGTGGATTTTCCCTCTTCCCGGAACCATTTCTCCTATCAATATGCCAGGCGCCAGTGGTCGTTGAAATATGATCCAGACCTGTTTTTCAAGGATTTATATACATTTGACCGCGAGATGATAATTCTTGCAAAAGAAAAAGGTCTGTTGACCTCCACCTGGCCGGACCTGTTTTATCTGCACGAAGACCATAATATCATTGCCTTTACACGGGGAAATTTTTTTCTGGTCTTTAATTTTCATCCTGCCCGGTCTTTTTTTGATTACCAGGTGGATGCACCGCCGGGAAGGTACAAGATGATTCTGGATACGGACGAGGCCCGGTTCGGGGGCCAGAACCGGCTTGTGCCGGGTCAGGAACATTTTACCAGCCCCATGGATTATGGCGGGTTCACCCGCCAGCTGCTGCCCCTGTATCTGCCCACCCGTACCGCTCTGGTGCTGGAAAAGCAGATACCGGATAATCGCAGGTAACACAATTATCTTGAAACCGCCACCAATTCTTCAACGCATTTGTCCATGGGAATAAGGGATTGAGCGGCACTAAAAGCCTTCACATTCAGTGGAAAATATGGTATGGGCCATGATTTGAAAGTGAAAAACCACTCTTTGGGGGGGCAGGCTGTATTATGATCATGATAAAAACAACAAAATGGATGTGCTGCTATGTCAACGGAAATTAAACCGGCAAACGACGATATTTTCCTTTTTGACCGGGAGGAGCTGCAGAAATGGACGTCTCAAAAGGTTTTGCAGCAAGGTCTTGCCTGCTTTAACGAAAACCGGGTACTGGAGCTGGATCACGATGAAAAACGGCTGTGGGCTGTTGTGGAAGACGATCAATTCAGCGATTTTCCATTGTCTGTTCAGGTGGAACAGGGTCCGGACAACCAATTGCTTTTTGACTGCGAGTGTCCGGAAAGCCTGGAATCCATGTGCCTGCATCAGGTTGCCGTCCTTTATGCCTATGCTGATTTTCAACGGGAAAAAGAGGGTTTGATGTCTGCCGTGGATACGGCCATTGAAATGCGGATCAAACGCGCGCGAACTGAAGTGCAAGTGGAAGCGGAAAGCGGTGACCCCTGGTTCGGCAGCTGGCGGGCCTCTTCCATCAATTCTCCGTTTTCCCGGCAATACCGGGTCACCATCCGGAACCTTAAAAAACGCGAAAACTATTGTTCCTGCCCTGATTTTGCCGGCAACCAGCTGGGGACCTGCAAACATATCGAGGCGGTCCTGCATAAGATCAGAAAACTGCCGGAATACGATTCCTTTGAAAAACAGCCGGTGCCGTTTCCCTATGTATATCTGGCCTGGGATCATGACGAAGCCCCATTGATCTGCGTGCACCGGCCTTCGCAGATCAGCGCAGATCTTCAGGCTTTTTTAGGGGATTTCTTCACCCCGGACGGCCGATTTTCAGCCCGGATGCCGGATGATTTTTTCCGGTTCGCTGAACTGGCGGACCAGCGGGAAGATATTCACATGGGTGAGGATGCCGTTGACTGGGCCAATCATCAAAGCCGTGCCGCCAATCAGCGCCTGCGTTCGGAACGCATCGGAAAACAGATCGAAAGCAGCCGGGGCAGGTTACCCGGCATCAAAGCAACGCTGTATCCTTATCAGGTCACGGGAACGGCCTTTCTGGCCGGGACCGGCCGCGCGCTGCTGGCGGATGATATGGGACTTGGCAAAACCCTTCAGGCCATCTGTGCCGCCACCTGGCTCAAAGACAATGAAGGGGTGACCAAAGTGCTCATCATCTGCCCGGCATCCCTCAAGCAGCAATGGGCCAGGGAGGTGGCCAAATTCACTGACCTGCAAACCCAGATTATCGGTGGTCCGCCCCCAAAACGGGCATCCCAGTACAGACGTCAGGTGGCGTTTTTCGTGTTGAATTATGAGTTGATTCTTCGGGACTTTTCCGTCATTAATCAAATCCTGCGGCCGGACTTGATCATCATGGACGAAGCCCAGCGGATTAAAAACTGGCGTACCAAAATCGCCACGGCGGTAAAACTCATCCCCAGCCGGTTTGCTTTCGTATTGACCGGCACCCCCTTGGAAAACCGCCTGGAAGACCTGTACAGCCTGATGCAGGTAGTCGATCCCAAAGTGTTGGGTCCGCTGTGGCGTTATATGGTCGATTTTCATGTAACGGATGAGCGCAACAAGGTCCTTGGCTACCGCAACCTGTCCGTTCTCAGGCAGAAGTTGAAACCGGTGATGCTCAGAAGGGACCGCAGCCTGGTCAGTGACCAGTTGCCGGAACGGATTACCCAGCGCCTGGATGTGGAAATGACCGGTAAACAGATCGAAATTCATGATGACGGCATGGCAAAGGCCGGGCAGCTTGCCCATGTTGCAAAAAGGCGCCCTTTGACCCCGAGTGAACAAAACCGCCTGATTGCCGCCCTGCAGCAGGCCAGGATGGCCTGTAACAGTGCCGGGCTGGTGGATAAGGAGACCGAAGAAAGCCCGAAGATAGACGAACTTGAAGTGCTGCTGGATGAGATATGCCTGCAGGAGGGCCGAAAAGCCGTGGTCTTTTCCCAATGGGAAATGATGACCCGGATGGTGGAAAAAAGACTCAACCGGATGAACCTGGGGTATGTCCGGTTGCATGGCGGTGTTCCCACTGCCAAACGGGGAGAGTTGATGGACCGGTTCCGTGATGATGACGCTGTCCAGGTGTTTGTTTCCACCGATGCCGGTGGTGTGGGGCTCAACCTTCAAAGCGGCTCTGTTCTGGTCAACCTTGATGTGCCCTGGAACCCGGCGGTCCTGGAACAGCGAAACGCCCGGATTCACCGCCTGGGACAGACCCGGAAAGTTCAGATTATCACCATGGTGGCGGCCAACTCCTATGAAGAACAGGTGCTTGCGCTGGTGGGCAACAAACAGAACCTGTTCGACAATGTGGTGAAAGAGGATGCGTCCGAAGACGTTGTCGGGGTATCCAAAAAGCTGCTGGAAACCCTGGTGGAAGATCTGGCAGGCACCCCCCAAAAGGTTCCGGAACCGCAGATGCCTCAGCAGGAAGAACCGGGTGATATCCCGGAAACCCCGGATGTTCCGGCTTCAAAACCGTATATGACAACCGATACAAAAACCGAAGAGAAGATCCGTTTTTGCATCGAAGCCCTTCAAAAAGCGTTCGGTCCCAGGATCGAACGGATCCTGGGCGCCAAAGGCGGACTGATCTGTGTTATTGACCAGGTGGACAGCAATGGTGAAAGCCTGGCTGTTGAATTGTCGTCCAAAGTGCCGGTGGCGTTGATCGATTGTTTTGCCCTCCAGGGACTGAACCGTCTGGGTGCGGCCTCCCCCCTGGCTGAGGCCCGGACCGTTTACCTGCCGGATGACAAGGTACTGGAAAGCGGCCCATCCAGGCTGGCCGTACAAGCGTCGGAAAAGCTGGCCGCTGCCCGTGTCCTTTTTGATCAGGACATGGGACAGGCTGCCGTTGAACTGCTCACTTCGGGACTTTTGGCAAAAGCTGCGGACCTGGCCGGGCTGAATGGTGCAAAAAGTCCGGATCAGGCCGGTGTCTGGCTTTACAGCGACGCAGTTCCCAAAGGCGTTTTAACAAACGATGATGCCACACTGATCATGCGGGCCGTGGGGTTGCGTCAATCCGACAATATCCCGAAAGATCTGGTTGACCATCTGATCGAAGATGTCAGCGCTTTTGTTGCCATGTAATAAGAACAGCGACGGATAACCGGGACAGACACATCCATTTTTACCAGCGGTCCTGTTCCTGGAGCTGGGATTTTATTCCCCATATTTCGCCGGCATAGGCCTTGATGGTCCTGTCACTGGAAAAAGTGCCGGTGCGGGCTGTATTCATAAG
>JAWOEP010000162.1:0-3186 GCA_046482705.1 Desulfotignum sp. | reverse complement strand
AAATCCATAGACTTTAAAGTTATTCAAAAACCGGGCCTGCGTTTCTTCAACGCTGAATTTTGCCTGCAACATATGGCCTCCTTTTGGGTACTCTCATTAGGTCCTTATTTGCAGGCCTATTATAGGGACCAATACACCCAAAGTCAATAAAACTGTTGCATCCCAAATCCACCGCCTATTTTTTTTAGACCCCCCCGAAGATCATTTCGGGGATTTTTTTCACCGGCCAGGGTCAGAATCGCAAGATTTTTCGGCCGGCCGATTCTTTCGAGCGAGATTCAGGGTTTTCGAGCCTGATTTTTGACGTACCTCTCCTGTTGATAGCAATTTTGTCACAAAAAAATTGGTCAAACGTTGTCATTATTATCCTGATGGTGCTGTCTCCAACATGGCTATCCGTTTGCGGGCAGCGATTAAGAGATTAAAGGATGGGTGGCCTTTGGAGATCCTCAATATGAGTTGACGGGACCGTTTGACCACTCGGCCCGGCAGATTGATGATGGAAAACCGGATGGCTTTCATCCTTTTTTGAGCCATGCATGGTTCCAGTGCCAGCTTTTTCATCATCATATTCAGGTTCAACGCGAGTATCATGATCCACCACCAGGCTGCGTTTCTTCCAAATTCTGCACTTGGCAGGGTCCCGCCGGCAAGGTCGGCTTTCATAATGGAATGCACCTCTTCGCTTTTGCCGCATCTTGCATGAAGCCAGTGGATGATCTCCTCCCCGTTCATATCTGTTTCAGGTATGTTGGTCACCATGCCGAAAATTTTATACCGTGTGCTGCCCATCTCCATGACAGGAAACGGTAATGACATCTGGGGACCTTCCATGCCGGGCAAAGACTGCTCTGCAAGTGCCTGCCTTTTTGCTATATACCGGTATGAACCTTTTTTGCTGTGGCCAATCTTGTTGGGCACAAAGCAGACCTCGGCCCACTCGATTTCGGTCTCGATCCTTCTGTTACCAACAGTTTTATATACCGGTTGCCATTCTGTATCCGGCACCTGAGCCACCGCCTGTTTAAAGCTGTTTGTTACATCACAGCCAATGGCAAATTCGATTCTTCCAAAGCGTTTATCCATGCCCATTTCACAGTACTTCAACAGCTCGTGCTGATACCCGGCAGTGTCCGACCGCAATCTTACTGTCTCAACATTCTCAGGCAGACAGGTCAGGGCTTCTTTGAATACTCTCAACTGCTCATATCCGGCAGGCACATTACCGTCTCGAAACTCACTGTGCAGAATAATGCCCTGCTCGTCCCACCAAGTGTTTAGCGGTTGATAGGATTTGAAGCCTTTATAGCAGTATAACGCGTCTTTTTTTTCCGTCTCCACAAGGGTAGCGTCCATATCCAGCGTAGCTGTATGATGCGGATTGGCTGTGTTCAGTGCCCGGCATAAATCTGCATTCACCTTTATCAGGCCTCTCAGGTGCTCATTGGATGCCGGAATAAAACTGCTTTTGGCAAACTGAGCTCTGATTTTTTCCTGCTCAGCATTATGAAATCCGGATAGATACCTGAAAATAGCTGAAGGAGAGGGAACACACCGTTTTTTTTCTTTACGCCATCTTTTCTCCAGTTCCCGACGTTCTTTGCGCTTAAGACCGTGCAGTTCCGCTTTGCGCAATATCTCGCAGAAACCCGGGTCAGCATTTAAAATCTTCAAATCATCCACACTGGTTCCGCCTGCCAGGTTCAACAGTATCAATGAAGTCAGCACCTGCTGATCCGTCCATCCCTGAGTGTTCTCTCGTATCTTAACATGTTGAGCAATTGATGCTGATAACCCGAACACCCTGGCAATATCAAGATAGATGGGCAATCCGGCCAGCGCTGTCATCCCGCTGTCATTTTTTTCTTCTTCGTACTTGAAAGGTAATACGCCTTGTGTCATATTGGTTGCACCTCGTTGATGATAGTTTTTTTATCTAAAAACATTCTATCTGCTTGACCAGTCAAGCGCAACGAGGTTTTTCTTTTTTTTGGCGGTGGATCTGGGATGGTATCCCAAAATAAATGATCCTGGAAATTTTTATCCATGGGATAATCCTTGAGCAGGAAAAATTGGTAATTAAAACATCTGCGGTTCACCCCTAGCATGTTTTTGTTGGAAGTCGCTCAGTCTACAACATATCCTCTTGATCTTTATCAGCCGCGTAATCCTAAAGCAAGCGCATATTACAAGTGTGTCGAAAATCATTTTAAAGAGCTGGAAAGGGCCTGGGATGACGGGAAGTCCAGGAAAGTTTTTACAGCACTGGACTGGTTGGCCAGACTGACGACTCATATTCCAGGGCGGTATGAACAGACGGTAAGGTACTACGGTTGGTATTCGAACAAATCCCGCGGGATGAGGAAAAAGGCCGGCACGGATGATACCATCCCTGCAGTTATGCCGAATGATATATCCTCGAAAGAATCCCGGCAGAACTGGGCACGGCTGATCCAGAAAATTTATGAGGTTGATCATCTATTTTCCGGTATTTTTCAAAATTTACTCAAGAATTTCAAGCTATTTTCGCTTCAATTTTTCAGGCCTTGATTCAGGCCGCGATTTTTGTCTTGACTTAAGTTTGTCTATCTTGATACAAGCACAACATGTTGTGCTTGTATCAAGAGGGAATGAATATTGTTAACTTTGGGGATTTCGATACTTCCTTTAACAAAAAGAAAGTTCCTATCCCTATCCCTTCGGTGACCCGTTCGGAAAACCCGGACAAGGTCCTTTTTTGTCCCGAAGCAGGCTTTCGATCTGTTCTCCCAGACCGGCCAGGATCTCCAGATCCGGCCCCAAAACCTTTATTCCCACCGGGGTTTTTATGCCGGTGGACAGCATGTCGATGCGGGTCTTGATGGGCATGATGCCTTGAGGCGTCTGTTTTTAATGTCAGTATCAGAAATCAGCATGGGGTTCGTCATGAAAGCACAAACCAAAAAGCGCGTGACTGGTGTTTTGAAGAGCAGGTATACAATCGCTGTTGCCTCACTGCTTGTTATATACACCCTGGCAGGCTTTTTATCCATGGCCATGGTCGCAGTGCATAATGAGCGAAGTTAAAAAGCAGTGTGGCGCCTATGGCGTTCTTTTCATTTTTGGCCGATAACATACGCTGTGCTATATAGCCACCGCCACCCGGTTCGGCCCCGGGGTACCATACGGCCCACCACTGCACCGCTA
>JAWOEP010000030.1:0-9902 GCA_046482705.1 Desulfotignum sp. | reverse complement strand
CATCCCTTCCATAATGCAAAACGTGCCGATCAGCACATCGATGGTTTTTCGGACCGTTACCCCGGATTTACGAAGAAATCTGTAATTTCTGGCACTTTGAACCGCTAAGTCATATCCGCCGATACGGCAGAATCGAAGCCCGGAAAGTAGTTGTTTTGCGGTGTGAAAATCCCTGTCGGATCTGAATCCCTGGAGCACCTCCGTGAGGATGAGGTCACCGATAAAGACAGGGTCCTCAGACAGATGCCTGTCAAGCAGATCGGTCTGCCATGAAGGGATGTCGTTGAAATAGTTGATCCAGACCGAGGTGTCCACCAGAATCATGCATCAGACCTCATGTCATCGAGATTTCCCTCCCATGCAAGCTTTCCTCGAAACTGCCGGATCCGTTGCTGCTTTTCCATCCGAACCAGCAGTCTGAGTGCGGTTTCCACCACGGCTTTTTTGGTTTTGAGCTGCGTCAGCAAAAGTGCTTCGTTGATAAGATCCTCATCGATGACAATATTGGTACGCATGGACATGCCCCCCTTTTTATTGATGTGTATAATTTTTATTTTATATACACATTTAATCGGGGTCAAGTGGAAATTCAGATGTCCACCTCCAACTCCCTGTGCAGCTGTGCCATCCATTCGGGCATCGTGGGATTGTCCGCACCATAATAGGATGACGAGTAGGGTTTGATATCGATGACCGGGCTGCCGTCCACAGCTTCCAGGCCTTTGATTTTCAAGATATTTTGGTGACGTTCCAGAAGCGGAACCGCCGAGACGAGGACCGGATTGGGCCGGGCCGGACTGCATGTGGCAAAAATGCCCTGCCGGGGCAGATCTTTACGTCCCATGGGATGCACCTTGCGCAGGGTTCGTCTTTCCGGGTCGATCAGGTGGGGCCAGTAAAGCACCAGCACATGGGAAAAGCCTTCAATACCGTCCAAAAGCTCACTCCATTGGGGGAAAACGGTCAGTTCACACACGCATGCCTGGACTTTCCGGTGATATTTCCGGATTTTATCCATCCGTTCCTGAAGCGCGAGGCCGGAGTCATCGGCAGTGAGCATGGGGGTTGTAATTTCGCTTTTCACCACACCGATGGGGGTGAGCCGCATCTCGGGCCAGTGATATTCCTCGATTGTCATCCTCATTCTCCTTATCTGGCAGTTCGTGTTGTATCCACGTGGCCATGGTCAAAGGAACGACAAGGGCCGATATGGATTACATTTTCTGATAGAAATTCAATGGGGTGTTTTTTCGGCTACCCAATCCATCCACTGAACCGCCCGGAGCTGCGCTGCCGTGTTTGGGTCCACCCCATATACATTTTGATAAAAATCAAGCAGCCATGCATTCAGATCCACATCCGCAAATTTTTCAGGATATGCGGCCTTGGCAATAATCATCACATCAATCGGGTATTCCACCCGTTTGTCGCAATTGCAGGGGGTCCAGGGAAGGGCGGTCACCCGCCGGTTTTTGACTGACCTGAGTTCTTTCAGATTTTGATAATAAGGGGCTTCGTAGAGTTCCCGGGGAGGGTGATAGCCCCAGGCGGTAATCAGGACCATCACATCGGGGTCGATGGCCAGGACCTGTTCGGTACTGAGGATATTCCAGGACCCTTTTGTCCGGAACGCATTCCGGGCATTCACCACTGTTTCCACCAGCCATGAGTCAATGGTGTTCAACCCTCTCACGTGTCCTGCCCCGCCGGCTTCCCTGGATTTGGGGGACAGCCCGAAAAGCAGCACCGAAGGTTTCTGGTCCTCGGGTATCTCCCTGGTACGATCCATGACAAACTGGACCTGTTTTTCCAGGTATTCGGCCAGGGCCGTTGCTTTCTGTTCGCTGCCGAAAACGTTTCCGATAATCCGGATTTCTTCGGAAATACTTTTCATGTTCGGATTTGTTGTCATATTCGGCCCGAACAGAACCACAAGGGGTATTCCCAACGACTCGATCATGCGGATGGTCTTTTGGGTGGTTTCATCATTGGCGCTGAGGGTGCAGGACCCCACCCGTAAAAAAACGACATCCGGATTGAGGGAAGCCATGGTTTCATAGTTGATGCCGGTTCCTGACCGGGCTACCAGCGGCAGGTCCATGAAAAACGGGTTCAGCCAGGTAACAATGTTCATGCCGTCTGTATAGTCATATGATTCCCCGGTCACTGTTGGATAGGTGTATTCCCAATGCTTGGGAATGCACGCAGACCCCAGCCCGACGATGGAATCCTGAACACCGAGAACCGTCATGACGGATTCCACAAGACCGTCGCTTAAGGTCACCACCCGGTCAATCCTCATGGGAATCTTGACGGATATACCCCGCTGGTCGGTGACGGACCGAAAAGAATCAGGATTATTTGAAGCGGATATAGTCGGAACGGCGATCACCAGAATTACCAAACAAGCCGCCCATTGAAAAAAATGCCGTAAACGAATCATGATTTGTCCTTTCAATTTCAGGTAATGCCTCGGGGCACCACCATTCTTATTCCGTCTATTTCTTTGGTGGTGCAGATGTCGTGGTAAATTCCGTTTATCACCTTTTCGGTCATGACTTCATCTGTCGTTCCTTGAACCACAATGCCTTTGCCGTCAATAACGACCACTTTGTGGCAAAACCAGATGACATGATTGGGGTCATGGCTGCAGGCGATCACGGTGATGCCCTGTTCGGTGATACGCCGCAGCATTTTCCAGATCCGTATCTGGTTGCTGAAATCAAGCGCAGAGGTGGGTTCATCCAGAAAAAGAAGTTTGGTTTCCTGGGCAATGGCCCTGGCAATGAGCACCATCTGCCGCTGTCCTCCGGATAATCGATTGTAGGGGAGATCGGCAAGATCACGGATATCGAGCATGTGCAGCGCCTCTAAAGCCATGGCTTTGTCTTGTTTGCTGATCCCGAAAGTTCCCCCCAGATGAGGGGTTCTTCCCATCAGGACCACCTCCCGGACCAGATAGGGAAACGGGGGCTTGTGTTCCTGGGGGACATAGGCCGCATGCCTTGCCATTTGTGCCACGCTGGCATTTTTGATATCCATGTCGTCCATAATGACGCTGCCGCCGTTGTATTTCAAAAATTTGAGACAACATTTGAACAAGGTGGTTTTTCCCGATCCGTTAGGGCCGAAAAGTCCGAGAAGCTGGCCCTGGGAGGCATCAAATGAAACCCCTCTCAGTATCGGCGTTTTCCCATAGCTGAAATGAAGATTGTTGACATGCAGCATGGGGTACCCTCAAACGCGAACCAGATTTTCCGTTTTGTTCCGGTATCCGGCCCCGTCAAGACACTTTCCCACAATGATGAGACCGGCAAAATCCTCTGTGATGTCCTTGACTTTTTCTAAAATGGTTTTTAGTGTTCCCTGAACAATGTGTTGTTTTTCATCATGACCCAGATGGTATATGACGGCCACGGGAAGGTTTTCAGGATACTGTTCTGTCAGCCGGTTCATCAGGTTTTCCAGATTCCACAAGGCCATATAGAAGACCATGGTGGCGGGATATTTGGACAGATCCCGGAAAATGTCGTCATCTTGATTGTTTTCCGTGAGAAAAAACGGAGACGTCTGCATGACAAAGCGGGTGTCGTAGGCAGGAATACTCGATTTTTTCAATGCGGCCATGGCCACGGAAAAGGTTCCTACCCCCGGAAGGATCTCCACTTCATCGGCTTCAAATCCCTCGATGAACCAGTGGGACGGACCAAACAAACAGGGATCCCCGTTTTCTATCAGGGCCACATTTTTACCTGTGGCCATCTGTTCCTTGACGTGTCCGACAATCTCTTCCCTGATGCGGATTCTTTCCTTTTTAAAGGTTTCGATAAGAGACGGGTCTGAATGAACCAGCTCCCGCCAGGGTTTGCCTTTGTAATCGAAAAGACCTTCCCATGGATTGCAGAATACGGGTGTTTCGCCGATATACGCTGCAAAACGCGTTTTGGTCTCTTCCGGGCAAAGGATCAGATCCGCCGTTTCAATGCACCGCAACGCTTCGAGGGTGGTTTGATCCGGGCCGCCGGGGCCTGTGCCGACAACAAAGAACGTGCCTTTTTTCATGAATTAACCTCCAAAAGCCTTATGGCCTTTTGATCGTAACAGATAAAACAGATAGGGCGCCCCAAGGATAGAAGTCAAAATTCCAATGGGAATTTCAGCCGTGGTGAGGGTTCTGGCCAGGGTATCGCAGACAAGCAGATACATCCCGCCGAGCATGGCTGCGGCCGGAATGACGAACCGATTGTCCGGCCCCAGAATCATTCTTGCGGCATGGGGCATCATCAATCCGACCCAGGCGATAATACCGACGGTGGAAACGGACACAGCGGTGCACAGCGTGGCCATCATGACGAGAATCAATTTGTACTGTTCAGGATTGATTCCGAGTGCGCGGGCTTCTTCATCGCCCATGGACAAAATGTTCAGTTTCCAGCCAAGGGACCATTGCAATGCAAAACAGACCAGAACAACGGGTGAAACGATGAGCACATCTTTCCATGTGGTGTAGTAGAACCCCCCCATCAGCCAGAACACGATTTCCCGTAACGCCGTGTCATGGGCCACATACTTGAGAATGGACACCATTGCGGAAAAGACCGATCCGATAATGACCCCGGCAAGAATCAAGGTGATGACGGGTGTTTCTCCCCGAATCCTTCCCAGGCTGTAGGCCCCCATAACGGCGATCATGCCGAAGAGAAACGCTGAAACCTGGACAGAGAAAGAAAAGGCGGGAAAAACCATCCCCAAAGCAGCCCCAAAGGCGGCTCCGGAAGAAACCCCCAGGATGTATGGCTCCACCAGAGGGTTTCGGAAACATCCCTGGAAAACAGCTCCTGCCGTGGCAAGGCCGATGCCGATAGCCACGGCCAGGAGTATTCTTGGAAGACGCAAATTCCAGACAATGGTGTTTTGTAATGGATTCAACTGATCTGAAATCTGATAGGGGCTCAGATGAGTTGATAAAACCTGGTAAACATCTGCAATGGTTATTTTATAAGCCCCTATGGTCATGGACAGAGCCGCTGTTAACAAAAGAACGGCTCCTAATGAAAACAGAAGCATGACTTTCCATTTTTCGGAAAAATCTTCTGCATCTGAGATGTTTTTTTCCAGTTCCGTTGTGTTTTGACCATTCATCAAAATGCTTGCGCCATCCTTTGTGATTAAAATTTCAAACCCATTTCAATTGCATACACCTGGTCAGGCATGCTGTAGCCGGCCTGCTCCTGGTAATCGGTACCGGTGATGTTGTTGCAGGACAGCTTCAGGTTGTAAAGAAGTCCGCCAATCGTCATATCCTGTTCGAACCCCACATCCAGGGTGGCATAATCTCCCAGGGTTTCCCCTTTCTGGGCTTCTCTTTTACCCACATACCGGGCACTGGCTATCAGCCAGCCATTGTCCCAAACCTGATACTGGCCGAGAAGCTTGATTTTGTGCCGGGGAAGTAAATCAGGCAGGTAATAGGTGAAATCCGAATCATATGCCGTATCGCTCACCGAATTTTCCTGGTAGAGATAAGCAGCCGTTGCCCGGAAGCGATCCCCTAATTTCAATGCCAGTTCCAGTTCACCGCCATACAGACGTACGTTATCCGTATTGTAAAGGCAGTTGCTGCCCAGTCCGCTCCCCGGAGCGGTAATCCCATTGTCATTGATAAAATCTTTGATATCGTAATAAAAAACAGCGGCCCTTGCGGACAGAGGCCCATAATCCTTGATCATTCCCAGTTCGTATTCCACTGCACTTTCAGGATCCAGGGTCTGATTGTTTTCGTCGGCGCAACGCGCCCACCAGTAATAATCTCAAGGGCATGGCAGCCGATATGATCGGCTGACCGCCGCGTAAAGGGCGGTGGTGTCATTGGCCTGAAAATCGACTTTCAGGCTGGGAAACCAGTCTTCATCGGTTTCTTTTTTACCGGTGGTAGGAAAAGCCGGGCCTGTGCCTCCGGATTCGAACCAGGCAAAGTACGTGTCTTTATCAAGAGAGTAATATCGGACCCCCGGTGTGATTTTCCAACGGTCCCCCAGTTTGATGACATCCTGGAAATAAAGGGATTTGACAATATAGATGGTCGGATTTCCGCTGGGACTTCCCAGTTCCTGATATTCAGCACCGAATGTAAAGCTGTGATGGTCAAAAAGCGTCACATCCCGATATTCGGCAATAACGCCCCGGCTGCGGTCATCGATGAAACTTTCTATAAAGCTTGTACCCCGGTAGAAATAGGTGTCCCTTTTTCCTTCAGTTTGAAATCCATGAACGCTGAATGTGCCCGGTCCGAAAGGAATCTCGAAAATGGCATCCAGATAATGGGTCTCCTTGTCCCAGTAAGGTTTGGGGTCTCCGGGAAACTGCAGGGTAGATGGAAGATGCCGTAACTGATCCGCTGTGCCCAGAAATTCCGGATAATCCGGATCATAATCTCCGCGCGATGGGTCGTTGACCACGGGAAAACCGTATGTCACATCACTGAATTTGGCACCAACTTTCAGGGTTGCATCCAAAGGCAGAAAAAAGGTGAAATGCCCGTTGATATTCTTGTTTTCCTGGAAATTGTTTCTCAGATATCCATCTGTTTCCTGGCTGCTGGCCGAGAGATGATAGCCGAGAAAGTTTCCGGCACCGCCGTCAACGGATGCCCTGAAATGGCTGGTTTCAAAAGATCCATAGCCCCCACTGATGGAAAAATCCGGTTTCGGATCTTCGGTTTTTTTCCCTTTTTTGGTGATCAGGTTGATGACACCGCCGATGGCAAAGGGATGCAGCACCGAATGGCCTCCCCGAATAATCTCAATCCGTTCGATATCATCCATGTTCAAGGTGGACCAATCCACAATGTAGCGTCCGTTATGGCCGGTGTGATTGATACGGCGCCCGTCTATCTCAATCACCAGACGGCCTTCGTTGAGTCCCCGGATGGACACTTCATCGCCGGGGCTCGAAATCAGGGGATTGATTCTTTGGACATCAACTGCCCCGATCTCCTTGAGCACATCCGTCAGGTTGCGGACCGTTCCGGCTTTCCTGAAATCATCCATGTTGATAATGGTTTTGTCCACGTTGATTTCAACCCCCTGCTGGGGAGCCATAACCGTGATGGGTGAAAGCTGGTACACTTGATCCGTGTCTTTGCCGGTTTCTGCAGACAATATATTTCCCCAAAGAAAGACCAGCAGAAACCCCGACAGGGTTGAAACGATTTTCAATCTCCATCGGGAAAACACTCTCAATACAAACACATGTAGCATCTTGTCTTCTCCTTTTTCATCAGCTTGCCCGAAAAATCATTACCGGCAAGCGGGGTTAATGACGGGATACTCATTTTTCACCCCTCCAGCAGGGGCAGGCTGAATATCAGGCCATTTGTTTTCATTGGTAATATTTTTTGCAAAGGGATCAATTCCAAGGTCAAAAAATGATCGTGTGAGATCAGCATTTTCGTGCCTGGGCGATATACCGCCCGGGCATATCTGTTATTTCCGGTTCTTGAAATCCCCCCGCCAGAAACAGACCGGTCATCTGTCCTGCATCGGGGAGGACATCTTTTTCCACACCGGAATGGGTTGCATGATGCGCCGCCAGTTCCCGGCGGCTCATCAAGTGGGCGATCACCAGGCATCCCCCCGGTTTGAGGACCCGGCCCATCTCCTGCAGGGCAATGGCCGGGTCTGAGAAATGAGGAAATGCGGCAAAGCAGATCACCCGGTGAAATACACCTTTGCCGAACGGGATTTCAAGGGCATCCGCCTGGATGACCAGATCATTGTTTGACCGGGTTTTTTGGCGGGCCTGACCCACCATGGAAAACGACAGGTCAAAAGCGAATACCCGTCCAGACATTCCAGCCAGGGGTTGCAGGTAGGGAATCAGGATACCCGGCCCCGTGCCCACATCCAGTATGGTCTCTCCCGGGGTAACCCCGAAGGTCTGGATCAGGTCTTGCAGCCGCTCCCGCACCGGGCCGGGGTAGTGGTCCTGTTCCCAGTTTTCAGCCCTTTGGTCAAAGAAATCGGATCTGGATGTCATCTCTTCTCCTGTCTTTCCGTATGTCAATCAAGTCCCATTTAGGGTCATTGGACGGTCATGCCCATTTTTTCCAGAGGATCGGTTCCGGGGCCGGCCCAGTCCATGGGGGACACCCCTTCCGGCAGGGTGACGGTTTTCAATACCTTGACAAAGTCTTCAGGGGTGCTTATCCGTTCCAGGTACCACAGGTCGGCGCACAGTTTGTCGATGATGACATTCCCGGTTTTGGGACAGGAGGTGTCTGCCCAGTCAAATCCCAGGATGACCCCTTCCCATTGTCTGGTCTGGTCATCCTGGCGGTAGACGATGGCGGCGGCGGTTTCAACCTCCGGGAGCCGGTTGGCCCGGTCTTTTTTGGAAGGATAGGTCACGGCATATTTTTTCTTGCCGGGTGTGGCGTTTAGCAGCACCATCAGGGCATCCTCCTTGCACCAGGGATCCACCCCATGTACAAAATATCCGTTGCTGCCGGGAGGGAAATGTGCCAGCACATAATCGGCCATCAAAATCCCGGAAACCACCCCGGGGCAGTAGTGGTCATGGAATTCAAAAGCCCGTATTACCCGGGCTGGTGCCCTGGATGCCACGGCATTGGCAATGGTGATGACCCGGAAGGCATTGTCCCCGAATATCCGGCCGGCCATCCGGGTTTCAAAGGCTTTTTTATGCTGATAAAGATATTCGGCATCGATCCGTTCCACGGTCCGGATGCCGAATATCTCAGGGGCTATGGCATCAGGGAATTTTTGAGGATCGGATCCGCCCGGGCGGTTCATCTCCAGATAAGCGCACCACCCGGATGCCTGGTCATGGACGGCAACCCACAAAGGATCCCAGGCAGCGGCATGGATTTCAACCAGGGTATTTTTTCCACGGCTGGCGCTGGTGACCGCTGCCAGGCCGTCAAGCGCCCCCTGAGTGGGCATGCCGAACATTTCAGAATATCCTGCATTGGTCAGAACGATGAGATGGTTCTTGTCCGGGGCGGTACCCGTGTTCTGGATCATTTCTAGGGACAGGTCCGCTGCAAACTGTCCCACGGCTTTCCAGCGGGTGTAAACCGATTCGGAAGACGGTCCATCAGCGGCAGACTGTCCAAAACATACCCCGGATCCGGCGGTAAGGGCAATGATGACCAGAAAAGCCGTGATGGCGGCGTGCCGGTTTTTAATATATGTCATGTTTTTTTCCTTTTCCTTTTCATTTGAAAAAACCATTTTACAATTTGAATAACCCGTCAGGGGCCTGTCCAAAGCCTTCCTCCGGGCTGGTATAAAACCATTTTTTTTGGGTTTTTACAGAAAAGACAGGCTGTCCTTGAGGGTGCCGGATGTTCGTGATTGACCCCGCAGAGACTCGCTGGTATAAGGAAAGAGAAAGCCTTTCTGACGATCAGCCATCGGCAGAAAACGGTTTTCATCCCGGAAGGCGGTACGGCTCTTTGACCGGACCCTGTGCCGCCTTCCTTTTCTTATCGGTTATGTCATTTTCTGTGTCTTGTTCAACATCCTGTTCAAAAAAAAAGGCCAAGAATATCTGGACAGGCACGTTTTCCTGTCCGACCTTCTTGGCCTTGGGTTCAACAACGTAAAAATATCTTGATTCAGCCGCCTGCAATTTCAATTGCAGAATTGGGGTCAATCTATGTAAAAAAAAATCTCCTGTCAAGAAATAATTGACATCATGTCAGCCTGGCCATGTCCGGATTGTCTTTTCCGGCCAGCCGTTCCGCCAGTACCATGCCGATCATGGCCAGGCATTCCATGTCAAGATATTTTGCCGCCTGTTTTTCTAACAGCAGGGAGCAGTCCGCCGGAAAATCCTCGTCCGCATCATTGAAAACGAGGTACACCCGCACCCTGGGC
>JAWOEP010000016.1:0-4772 GCA_046482705.1 Desulfotignum sp. | reverse complement strand
AATAAGCCAATGAGCTGTAATGGACCAGCTTGGTCTGCACAACTGAAAAGAGAATCAACACCAGGGAGAACAAAATATACATCCAGGTTCTGAATGACTGCGCCAGTGAATCATCCTCTCTCTTCTTCTGAAAACCATTCAGCATAAGAACTGAAGCAGGAAAAACCCCGAGGCAACTCCACCTGCTCTTTGTCCTTGGGATCCAAAGGAAACTGCATCGGCACCCTGCTGGGAGAAGAAAACAAGGGCATGAAAGCCATGTTCCTGATGATGAATGCGGCCCGGCTCCTGGTGGGATTCCAGGGATTTGCCTGTGCCACCACCGCGTATATGTATGCACTGGATTATGCCAGAAACCGCATCCAGGGCAAAGACCTCACCGAAATCATGAACCCGGATGCCAAAGCGGTGCCCATTATCCGCCACCCGGATGTGCGGCGCCAGCTCATGATGATGAAAACCTATGTGGAGGGCATGCGCTCTTTGCTCTACTTTGTGCATTATTGCTCGGACATGGCAAAATTTGCCCCGGATGAGAGACAAATGGCAAAATACCAGGGTTTTGTGGAGGTGCTCACCCCCATTGCCAAGGGATATGTGACAGACCGGGCCTTTGAGGTTTGCTCCCAGGGCATGCAGGTTTACGGTGGATACGGGTTCATTGAAGAATACCCCATGGCCCAGCTGCTCCGGGACTGCCGCATCACCCTGATTTACGAAGGCACCAACGGCATCCAGGCCATGGACCTTCTGGGCAGAAAACTGGGACTTGACAAGGGCAAACCCATCATGGACCTGTTCGGGGAAATGCAGAAAACTATTGCCCGGGCCAAAGAGATTGACAGCATCCAGGGCTATGCCGTCAAAGTGGAAGGGGCAGTCAACAAACTGGGAGAAGCCGCCATCCACATGGGCCAGACCGCCATGTCCGACAAAATGCTGTCCGCCTTTGCCAATGCCCATCCCTTCCAGGATGCAGCCGGTGACACCGTCATGGCATGGATGCTTTTGTGGCGTGCTGTCATTGCGGCCCAGAAGCTTGAAAAAGCAAAGAAAAAAGACAGACCCTTTTACCAGGGCATCATCAAATCCCTGCAGTTTTATACGGAAACCATACTGCCCATCACCCTGGGCCGTTTTGCTGCATTGATGAACACCAGTGGGGCAGCTGTGGAAATAGAAAATGACATGTTTCCGGGATAGCAGAAGACAGCCGAACCCTGTAACGGCAGGGGCCCCTGGGCCGACCCGATATTGCATTACTTTCTGAAAACAATTATGGGACCGGTGGCAGCGGAATCATTCCGCTGCCACCGGTTTTTTATTTTTTTTCTTGTGAAAATCCTGTGGTTTGTGGTTCCATATACCAGCAAACTGCCCGGCAATGCACCCTGACCCCCCGGGCAGGCATATGAAAACCGATAAAAGGAAATACATATGGGCCCATCCTTTACCGCCTCGGGCATGCTGGACATGAACCGCATCAATTTTTTTTCCGTACTGGACCATCTCGATGACGGGGTGATCATTGCGGATATGGACGGTATCATCCACTTCTATAACCTGGCCCAGTCGAAAATCGACGGCATCTTGCCGGAAAAAGCCATGGGCCTTAAGGTAACCGACATCTACGAGCTGAACAACCGCACAAGCATGATCATGCAGTGTGCACTTCGCAAAAGCGCCATAAAAAACCGGATCTTTTTTTACAGGACCATTTCCGGAAAAGTGGCCAATACCATCACCTCTGTCTATCCTTTGTACGACAAAGACGCCATCACCGGGGTTATCTGTTTTGTCAAGGATTACGAACTGCTGCGCAGGTCAATGCCTGTTGCTGCCCCACATGAATGCCGTTTTGAACTGGGAAACGGCACCCGGTTCACCTTTGATGACCTCATCGGTTCCAGTATTGATTTTGTCCGGGTCAAGGAAACCGCCAGAAAAGCGGCTGCATCCCCTTCTCCCATTATGATCCAGGGGGAAACCGGAACAGGCAAAGAGCTTTTTGCCCAGTCCATACACAATTTCAGCCCCAGACACCAGGAAAAGTATGTGGCAATAAATTGTGCAGCCATCCCCAGGGACCTGATGGAAGGCATGCTGTTCGGCACCACCAGAGGCGCATTCACCGGTGCCCTGGACAAGCCCGGCCTGTTTGAAACTGCCCATAAAGGCACCTTGTTTCTGGATGAACTGCTGGCCATGCCCGTGGACGTACAGGCCAAACTGCTGCGGGCCATCCAGGAAAAACAGGTGCGCCGGCTGGGATCGGTCAAAGAGATTGCCGTTGATGTGAAAATCATCAGTTCCGTAAGCCAGGACCCCAGGCTGGCCATGCGGGAGAACCGCCTGCGCACGGATCTGTACTACCGGCTGGGGGTTGTCATGGTCAAGCTGCCGCCCCTGCGGGACCGGCTGGACAGCCTGGATGAGCTGGTCTCCCATTTCATCACAAAATACAATCTGCGCCTGGGAACCCATATCCAAAACATATCTGCCGAGGTGCAGGCATTATTCCGGGTCTATCAATGGCCGGGCAATATCAGGGAACTGGAGCATCTTATCGAAGGCGCCATGAACATGGCCGGGCAGGAACAAATTCTGGGAATTGACCAGTTTACCCCGGGCCTGGATGCCCTGGATCCTGTTGATGCAAAGCAAACAGAAAATGACATGGCGTCTGTACCGGCCAATGCACCAGATTTTTTCCGGCCCCTTGCAGACATCCAGGAGAACCGCGAAAAAACGGCTGTGGAGACAGCCCTTTCAACCTGCAGGGGCAACGTGACCCGGGCAGCCGGCACCCTGGGGATTTCCAGGCAGCTGCTGCACTATAAAATCAAAAAATACCGGTTATGCCGGGCAGATTATCTGCCCCGGCCATATAATTAGGTTTTTCAACTGAAAAAAATTTTTCTTTCTTTCTGCAAAAGTGACAAAAAACTTTCCCCTTTTACAGGAAACAACCAGGATGCCGGTGGCAAGATTCTCATGACACCGTCTATTATACCAACATGTTACCATATAATCCTGCACTTTTTCGTACTTCCAGCACCAACTGGCACATATCCTGCAAACCCTAAACTGACGAGAAAGCGGTTTTGATGTGCCCCTTTGTGGGGATGGCTTTACCTGATCACGGAATTTTTCCTGGTGCTGGACGGACTCCAGCTGGGTCCATCCAGCACCTATATCATCATCGGCGCGCTGACTGCCATTTTCCCCCTGTCTGTTTACACAGGCCTGCAAAAAAGGGCAAACTTAGCGAAGACATCAACATGTGGGTATTGCCCTGGTGCGGCACTGTTTGGCACCTTCAGGGGGCTGCACCGGCACAGGATACAAAACCCCCCATGAAACATAATTGCTAACTTTTAAGAGAGGGCCCCTGGAGGGTCTTCAAAGGAGAAAACCTATGTATGACCGCATGCAGGAACTGAGCAGGCAGGAAATGGAGAAAATTCATGATGCTGCCATGGATCTGTTGAAGACCACCGGCGTGGCCTTTAATGATGAGGAAGGACTTCAGATTTTCAAAGACCACGGCTTCAAGGTGGACGGCAACAAAGTTTTTTTCCAGGAATCCGATATCAAAAAGGCTTTGGAAACTGCGCCGAAACGGTTCACCGTTCACGCCAGAAACCCGGAAAAAAGCGTTGAAATCGGAGAAGATGATTTTGTTTTTGTTCCCGGATACGGGGCCCCTTTTGTGATGGATGCCAAAGGCAATGAACGCCAGGCCACCATGGAAGATTATGACAACTTCTGCAAACTGATCCAGACATCCCCGTATATCGACATGAACGGCTGGATGATGGTGGAACCCGCAGACATGGCCCACCAGACCGTTCACCTGGATTTGAACCTGTCCAACATGCTCCTGTGCGACAAACCCTTCATGGGCAGTCCGGTATCCAAAAAGGCGGCCCTGGAAGGGGTGGAAATGGCCCGGATCCTCTGGGGCGGCAAGGAAAAATTCATGGACAGGACCGTGTCCGTTTCTTTGATCAACTCCCTGTCTCCTCTGCAGTTCTCCGATGAAATGATCGGGTCGCTTATCGCCCTGGCCCAGAACAACCAGGCCTGTGTGGTGGCATCCTTGATCATGGCCGGCGGATCCGGACCGGTTACCCTGGGCGGGGTCATGGCACTCCAGAACGCGGAAATCCTGGCCGGCATCACCCTGGCCCAGCTGGTCAGGTCCGGTGCCCCCGTGATATACGGTTCCACCTCATCAGCCATGGACATGAAAACCGGTGCTTTGTCCATCGGGGCACCGGAACTGTCCAAAAACATCCACCTGGTGGGCCAGATGGCCCGGTTCTACAACCTTCCCTCCCGGGCCGGCGGCGGGCTTACCGATGCCCTGTGCACTGATGCCCAGGCCGGTGTGGAATCTGCGGTGGCCCTTACCACGGCTGCCCGGGCAGGCATCAACTTCATTCTTCATTCCTGTGGTATCCTCGGATCATACATTGCCATGAGTTTTGAAAAATTTCTGGTGGACGAAGAGCTCTGTGGTATGATAAGAAACATGTTTAAACCGGTTTCTTTAACAGATGAAGCCATCGGCCTGGATATGATCAAACAGGTGGGCATCGGGGGGCAGTACCTGACCCACCCAAAGACCTTCCAGCTCTGCCGGACCGAGTTTTATATGCCGTCTCTCATGAGCCGGAAGAACAAGGATGCCTGCCTTTGCCCAGGCATCCTTGTTCTTCCGGCTCATGAGAGACGGCATATAAAACTCGGTCCGGCAGAGCTGGAAG
>JAWOEP010000006.1:0-11319 GCA_046482705.1 Desulfotignum sp. | reverse complement strand
CTGTACTATTATAATGAAGACCAGATTGCCAGGGATATCAAAAATTATATCTCTGCGGTAACCAATGAGCTGGATTCCATAGTGAACTGTATTTTTACCAAAGAGGAGCTCCATGTGACCGAAGCATTTCTTGAAAGCATTGAAAACAGACTTTTGTCAGAAAATCTGAATAAAGCACGCAGAGAGGAACTCCGTCATGATGTGCTCAAGGAATACACCACCCGCACCCTGACCCATGAAATCATGATTCAGGGCAAGGATATTGTGGATACCCGCCTGTTTGACTCCCTGTACCAACGGTATGTGCACAATCTAAAAAAACAGGTGCTGGAACCGTTTATCGACAATGAAAATTTCAGAAATGCCATCAAGGATTTTGATACCGAAAAATTCAGAACCCATGACAAACGCATTAAAAAAGATGTAAAATTCCTTATTGACAACCTGTCCGCCAAATTCGGCTATACCAGCCAGGGGGCCAATGAAGTCTGCATTTATATGATTGACAACGGGCTGGCCAATAAATTCAAATAAATTTATACCCATTTAGGACTTGATTCTTTTACCATCTTCCTTTAAATGAAGCCCAGTAATTTACATTGACCTTTTACCCCCATACTATTATCCATAATATATCTTGTCCATGATATCCGCTATTATCGACCATATGCAGTCCCATGACAACGCGTTGGTGCTCACCCGCAAAGATGGCGCCCATAAAGCTTTTCTGACTGCCCGCATGTTTACTTGCACACCCTGTGATATGGTAGTGGTTCTGCCGGATCAGAAGGCGGCTGCAAAATTCATGGATGATCTGTTGTTTTTTCTGCCGGACCGGAAAGATGCGGTTCTTTTTTTTCCGGGGTATCATATTCTGCCTTTTAAGTCGCTGTCTTACCACAGACAGACCTCCACCCAGCGCCTGGCAGTGTTGTCCTGTCTGGTGGAAGAAAGATCATCGCCATATCTGGTGGTGACATATATTGATACCCTGCTCCAGAAACTGATTCCCAAAAACACCGTACTTGGATGTTCCGAACTGGTTATGGCCAATGAAGAAACCGACAGGGATGCCTTGATAACCAGCCTTGAGGCCGGGGGATACACCCGTTCTTCTCTTGTGGAGGACCCGGGGGAATATGCGGTGCGGGGCGGTATTCTGGACATTTTTGTACCAGGTGACAGACATCCGGTGCGCATGGAATTTTTCGGGGATCTTGTGGAATCCATCCGCAGTTTTTCTCCCTATACCCAGCGGGGTATCCGGGAATTGTCGGAAGCAGTCATTGTTCCGGCTACAGAAGCTGTGGTTCCCGAACACGAACTGCCCCATATTCTGGCAAGACTGCGTACAGCCGGCAAGCGTGCAGGGCTGGATGCTGCAAAAATCAGAGAATATGTTACACAAACCCGCAATACAGGCAGATTTTCAGGCATTGAAAGCATGTTGTCACTTGTATACAGCGCTTTGGATTCTTTTTTTGCTTATCTTTCAGAACAAACCCTTATTATATGGGATTCTCCGGATCTTCTTGCATCCAGGGCAAGTGATTTTGAAAACAAGGCCCGGATAAATTTTCATACCGTTTCAGCGGAAAAAAGGCTGTGTGTTTTACCCGGTGATATTTATTTGTCCTTTGATCAGGTCTCAGCAAAGGTTCAGGAAAAAAAACACCTTGTTTTCAAGGAGCTGGCAATTGCATCGGAGCAAAAATATTCACGGGTTTTTCACTTTGCCCCTGAAACCAATGAAGCTTTGTCAGGCCGGCTTTTTGAAAAAAAAACATCAGACACCCCGTTAAAACCCCTGGTGGAATGGATGCAGAACCACCTGGAACAGGGCAGAAAAATTGTCTGTGTGGTACACCAGAAATCCCGGGCCCAGCGGCTGATTTCCCTTATGGCACCCTATGGCCTGCCCCTTTTTCCTGTGGATGATTTTTACACTGCTGCAAAACAGACGGCCGGCATATATTACATGCTGGCGGACCTGTCAGCAGGGTTTGTTTTAGAGGATCAGGGCCTGGCCATTGTTACGGAGAACGAAATTTTCGGCAAAAAGCGGCTGCGTCGGGTAAAACGCCGTTCACAGGATGTGAAAACACAGATGATCGCCCCGGAAGAATTGAAGAACGGGGATATCGTCGTGCACATGGAGCACGGAATAGGGCGGTATGAAGGGTTGTGCAGTCTGACTGTCAATGGCATATCCCAGGATTTCATTCTGATTGTTTACAAGGATGAAGACAAACTGTACCTGCCGGTGGACCGCATTGAAATGATCGGCAAATATATCGGTGTGGAGGGATATACACCGGTGCTGGATAAAATCGGTTCCAAAGCCTGGATTAAATCAAAGGAAAAAGCAAAAGAAGAGGTGGAAAAAATGGCGGCAGATCTGCTGGATCTGTATGCCAGAAGAAAAACAAACAAGGGATTTTCCTTCAGCCGGCCTGACAATTATTATAACGATTTCGAAACCACGTTTCCCTATGAAGAAACCCGGGACCAGCTCAAGGCCATTGATGATGTGCATCTGGACATGGAATCGGACACCCCCATGGACCGGCTTGTGTGCGGGGATGTGGGATACGGCAAAACAGAGGTGGCGGTAAGGGCGGCATTCAAGGCAGTTACTGACGGCAGACAGGTGGCTGTGGTGGTGCCCACCACTATTCTTGCGGAACAGCACCTTGCCACTTTTCAGGAACGGTTTGAAAATTATCCCGTTCATATTGCCTGTCTTTCCCGGTTTCGCAGCCGCAAAGAACAGACACATATCCTGAAGCAGCTTGCCAGTGGACAACTGGACATCGTCATCGGTACCCACCGGCTGCTGCAAAAGGATGTGGATTTTAAATCCCTGGGACTGCTGGTGATTGATGAAGAACAGCGTTTCGGGGTCAAACACAAAGAAACCCTTAAAAAAAAACGCAGTACAGTGGATGTCCTGGCATTGAGCGCCACCCCCATTCCCAGGACCCTGCACCTGTCTTTGACCGGCATGCGGGATATCAGTGTTATCAAAACCCCGCCCGCTGACCGTCAGCCCATTGTGTCCTATATTTCAACTTATGAGGATGCAGTTGTAAAAGATGCCGTCCAAAAAGAACTCTCCAGGAACGGCCAGGTGTTTTTCGTGCACAACAACATCAAAACCATTTCTAAAATAGCGGAAAACCTGCAAAAACTGGTGCCGGAAGCAAAAGTCGGGATCGCCCATGGACGGCTGAGTGAGAATGCGCTGGAAAAGGTCATGTTCGCCTTTGTCAACAGGGAGATCAATGTGCTGGTGTGTACCACCATCATTGAATCCGGCCTGGATATTCCAGCTGCCAATACCATGATCATAAACAAGGCGGAACGGTTCGGCCTGGCACAGATATATCAGCTCCGGGGCCGCATCGGACGTGGTGACCACCAGGCCTATGCCTATCTGTTCATTTCCGATGAATCCATGATTTCCAAAGATGCCAAAAAACGGCTTGCCGCCCTCATGGAATACAAGGATCTGGGATCCGGGTTCCAGATTGCCATGAAAGATCTTCAGATCCGGGGTGCCGGTACTGCCCTGGGGGCTTCTCAGTCCGGCCATATTGCAGCAGTGGGCTATGAAATGTTTTTAAAGCTCCTGGACCAGGCAGTCCACGATCTGAAAGGAGATGCCTACATTGATCCTTTGGATCCTGAGATCAATGCCGGTATATCCACAGGATTTCCAGTAGAGTATATTGCATCTGTTGAGCAGCGGCTGACCCTGTATCGGAGGTTGTCCAGACTGGACAAGGTGTCTGATATTGCAGACATAAAAAAAGAGTTGACCGACCGATATGGAAAACTGCCCAGGCAGGCGGAAAACATGCTGTTGAAAATCATGCTCAGGGTCTATGCCATCCAGGCAGGTATCCAGCGCATGGATATAGATCCTGCCACGCTGGTTCTGACGTTTTCTCCTGCACATATGAAAATTGCACCACATGAAATGGAAAAAAAATGGCAGAAGATTGCCCGGTTCACATTCATCAAAAAAGACTGTGTTCAGCTTGATCTGGGGTATAAATCCAACCAGATGGCAAAAGCCCTTGTCAAAACCAAACAGATTCTCAAAGCCATTGTCTGAATGCATTTCATCTCTTTTTCTCCGGGCAGCTCTTTGTTGTTAGAAAACAAAAACCGGACCTTGTCTTTTGTTTTTGTGATTTTTTTTATATTTTACTGGATTTTATAAACCGGCCGCGATATATAAAAAATTATTGTTATTAGATGCAGCCGGCAGCCTTGTATCTTTTTCAAACCATTCGGCTGCCGGCATTATGCTTCACACGTTTCAATGAATAAAATGACAACAGATCTGCCAGATATCCATCGGTTTGAACGCCTTGCCTTCAGGAAAAAAAATGTGTTGAAGCTGCTTTTGCGCTTCAGCCGCCGTCTCTTAAAGGCCAGACTGGCTGGTGTGGTGTATGGAACAGACCATACAGGGGAAAAATTTTTGCCGCCCCATAAATGGGACCGGGGAGTGGTACACCAGCTGGACGGTATCGGGATGGCAGGGCTGGGGTTCCAATTCTTTGGCCCTGCTGTGATACGCTGGATAAAACTGTCCCCCATACGGTTGTTTGCAGCAGATGCGCATGGCAGACAGATAAAAACGCAAGGGGTTATCGCCCATGTGATGCGCAAACATGGGGAATATTATGCAAACGGGGTGAAAATTGTTTTTATCGATCATATTCCCCAAAAACAGATGCGGCAGTCCCCGGGCGGCAGCCTTTCTGTTGTTGCTTATGACGGCCGGAAATTTGAGATATTGTCTGATATTCAGGTGAATCTGGACATCATCCACTGGTTTAAGCCGGATAATTTTGTATCGGTGTATATTCCCGACTACGGGGCCATCGTGTTCAACACCGTGGATCCGCAATTGTTTGAAAAATCCGGGGAAAACCCCGGTTATTGCCGGCAATTGAAAAGCCGGTTTGATCTGCTCATCAGTGCCATTGAAACCGCTTCTCTGGCCCATCTGGGACAGGCAAAGGGACGGCGGGCAGCAAAAATTATCTGGCGCAAAGAAAAAAACCTTCGTCAGACCTTTGTCCAATTGAATGAAAAAATCCTGCAGCTGGATGAATTGAAAAACCATCTCCAGGCGGTGGGGGCGGTGACAGCAAAGCAGTTGAAAATGATCCCTGTTATTGAATCAAACGGTGTTTACGCATTCATGGATATAGTGGGATCAAGTGTTGTCAGAAATTGTCTTCGGCCCAGAGATTTTTTTCTCATATTGAATCTTTGCCATGAAATAGCCGCAGACACAGCTGCTGCATACGGCTGCCGGGTTGACAATTTTTTAGGGGATGCGGTTTTTTTGGAAAACATGGAAACATTTGATGCCCCTGACAGAAAAAAACCGTCTGGTTTACCGGAACGTTTGATGCTCATGACTTTTGCACTGGCTTCTGTATTTAACCAGATCCATGCATTGGGGCGCGGGATGCATCCCATGGACCGGGAAAACAAAATTAAAACCCTTGTAAAAGAGCACAATATCGGCATAGAATTCAGGGCCGGTATGGCGTATGGGGCTGCGTTGGTGGGACCGTTGGGCAGTAGAAACCGGCGGATTGTCACTGCCATTGGCAAACCGGTGAATATTGCTTCCAGGCTGGAAAGCACAGGCACCAGAAACTGTATTCATGTTGAAGAAAAACTGCTGGAGATTCTCAAAAACAGCGTTATCTCCAAGGACACACCAGCCATGTGGCATATTGCCGCTTCAGGCAGCAACAGACCACCGGCACCGGCTGTCAGCTTTTTTCCTTTTTTCCAGGATTGTTTCAACCTGGGGCCGGATGTGATTCACAAAATGGATCCGGTTTCCTATAAAGAATTCACCACCGACAATACCTATCTGATAAACTGTATTCCAAAAACAAACAGACAAACTGTGTGTGCCGGCATTTAACCGGTATACCGGGATGAAAAATCATTTGTATGCTTATCCAGGGCCTGGATAAGCTTCCGGGTGTTTTTTCCTGGTTTTCCGCGGGAAATAAGGGTGTCATCAATTTGTACCACCGGCACCACGCCTTTGTTGGTGCCTGTGATAAATACCTCATCTGCTGTTAACAGCTGGTCCAGGAAAAGCGGTTTTTCTTCAATCTGAAAAAAAGCATTGCCAAGAGACAATATCAGTTTCCGGGTGATACCTTTTAAAATACCCTGTGCAGGCGGTGTGACCAGGGTTTGGCCGAAAAAGGCAAACAAATTGCTGGTGGTGCCTTCCAGGGCCTGCTTTTGTGCATTCACATAAATGGCTTCCACAGCACCGGATTTTTGTGCCTGTTTCAATGCCATGGCCGCCGGGATATAAGCGGTTACCTTGGCACCGGCAAGGGGCCTTTCCTGAAAAATGGTTATCACCTTGACCCCGTTGGAATACCATTCATCGGGCAGTTTTTTAATGGGGGTGACCATGACAATCAGCCGCGGGGTACCGCTGGGGGTTATAAAATCCGGACTGGAACCAGCGGTTATCACGATACGGATATTGGCTTCAGCCGTTTGTTTGTTTTTCTCCAGGGTTTCGCGCACGATGGCTTTTATCTCATCCATGGTCCATGGCAGGGACAGTCCTATTTTCTTTCCTGATGCCATAAGCCGCTTGATGTGTTCATCCAGAAAATACGGCACCCCGTTAAAGGTCCGCATGATGTCGCATATGCCGAATCCCCGCAGTACCGCAAGATCATCCACCGGAATCATGGCCTCATGGCTGGGAACAAATCTGCCATCCACATAATAGATTGTCATCAAAGAATCTCCTTGAATTTGATGCAGCTTATTTTTATAGTACACAAGTAAGTATGATTATCCTGAGATGCAAGGCTGGCGCATGGATTTTTTTTCCGGAATAAAATACAATGTTCAGGGTGTTTTTTTTGCCCTGAAACATCCCGGGCTTTTATGGCTCGGGCTGCTGCGGTTTGTCATTGTCTTCATTCTGGCACTGGTTTTTACCGGTATGGTCTTTTTCTGGCATGAGCAGATCTTGTCTTTGATCTGGAAAATGCCGGATAAAGGGATGCTGGTGTATGTCTGGCATCTCATATCATGGGTATTGTCCCTTCTGCTGGCAGCCGTGGCTGTGGTTGCGGCCTATCTGACGGCACAGCTTTTTTTTGGCGTATTCATTATGGATTATATGTCCAGATTGACGGAAAAAATTGTTCTGGGAAAGGAAATTTCCTATGCTGATACATCATGGCCGGCGCTTTTTGTCTATCTGGTGTGCCAGGAAATTCCCAGGGCGGTAATCCCCCTGATCATCACCGGGGGGATCATGGTCCTGGGCCTGTTTACCCCCCTTGGACCAGTTATTATTGTTTTATCCACCATTTCAGCCAGTGTGTTTCTGGCCTGGGATAATACAGACCTGGTTCCGGCCCGGAAAATGATACCTTTCAGAGTCCGCCTGGGGTTCTTGGGCCACACGGTAGGGTTTCACATAGGCTTTGGGCTGCTGTTTCTCATTCCCTGGGTCAACATTGTGCTCCTGTCGTTTGCCCCGATAGGGGCCACTTTATACCATATTCATAAAAAAACCGGTGAAGACAGGTAAATATAAAATATGTGTATAGTATGCAAACAAACCCCAGATACCATAACCCTTGAAAAATCAAAGACGGCTTTTTCATCTTCGCCTGTGATAGTCTGCCGAAACTGCGGCCACGTGGTGTCATGTCCTGATCATTGCATACAAATGAACGGCAGGTTTCTGCATACGTTTGCCAATCCCCAGGGGCATGTGTTTGAGCTCGGCTGTTTTAGGCAGGCAGAAGGGTGCATCCCGGTATCACAGGCTTCCATGGAATTTACCTGGTTTTCCGGATATGCCTGGCGGATTGGTGTATGTGCAAATTGCGCAGTGCATCTGGGCTGGATTTTCACCTGTGAGGGCGAACGCTTTTTTGGCCTTATTGTGGACAAATTGATTTTTCCTTGACCAGCTGGCATGGTATTTGAGCGTTGGCATGATATTTGAGATGGCATTTGAAAATGAATTGTGGTATAAAAAAAAACTTTTCCGAAATTTATGATTATTGGGCAGGAGCCGTATGACACAAGAAAAAGAAAATAATTCCCCCCATCCCCCCCGGATGAGTCCCTATGTATTTACCTTGCTTTTACTGGGATTCGGGCTGTGGTGTTTCTGGGACGGATGGCTGACCTCTGATCCTGACATGGCCGAACATGCCTTGTTCAACCAGGTACTGAGCCTGATTTTAATTCCCTGGGCCGTGTGGGATTTTTTTAAAGTCAGAAAACGGGCCAAAACCGGAAAACCGCCTGAAAATCAATAACAGGTCTGCATGCCTGTAATCCATACACCAGTATATCCACAATTTAAAAATTACAAAAGGGATTTCAGTTAATGGAATCAAAGGTTATAGATAAGGCATATGTGCGTGAAATAAACAGACGCAGAACTTTTGCCATTATTTCACACCCGGATGCCGGTAAAACCACCCTGACAGAAAAACTGCTCCTGTTCGGGGGGGCCATAAAGCAGGCCGGTGCAGTCAAATCCAGAAAAACAGACCGGGCAGCCCTGTCTGATTTTCTTTCCATTGAGCAGGAACGCGGCATTTCCGTATCTTCGTCTGTCATGAAGTTTGAATACAAGGGGTATGAGATCAACCTGCTGGATACACCCGGGCACAAGGATTTTTCCGAAGACACCTACCGGGTGCTCACAGCCGTGGACTGTGCTGTCATGATCATTGACAATGCCAGGGGGGTGGAGCCCCAGACCGAAAAACTCATGGCGGTCTGCCGCATGCGCAACACCCCCATCATCACCTTTGTCAACAAACTGGACAGGGAAGGGCTGGAGCCCCTGGACATTTTTGAAGACATTGAAGACAAACTCCAGATTGAATGCGTGCCCCTGACCTGGCCCATCGGCATGGGGAAACGGTTCAAGGGGGTATATAATCTGGCGGGCAGAGAACTGGAAATTTTTTCACCTGGATATACCCCCAAAGACGGGGACGGCATTTTGATTCAGGATTTGTCAGATCCGCGCCTGGATAATCTGCTTTCCGAATCCCAGGCTGCCAGGCTGAGAGAAGATGTGGATCTGATCCAGGGTGCATCAGATCCCTTGGACCTGAACCTGTATCTTAACGGCACCCAGACCCCGGTATTTTTCGGATCCGCCATCAACAATTTCGGGGTAAAAGAGATGCTGGATGCGTTTGTGAAAATCGCCCCGCCCCCAGGCATCCGGCCCTCCCAGACAAGGGATGTCAGTCCTCTGGAAACCGATTTTTCCGGATTTACCTTTAAAATCCAGGCCAACATGGACCCGGAACACCGGGACCGCATTGCTTTTTTCCGGATCTGTTCAGGAAAATTCACCAGGGGCATGAAGGTCAGACACCACCGCATCGGCAAAGATATCCGCCTTTCCAATGCCACCATCTTCATGGCCCAGGAGCGCAGTAATGTGGAAGAGGCCTATCCCGGGGATATCATCGGTATACACAACCACGGCACCGTCAAGATCGGGGACACATTTACCACAAAAGAACCCTTGAAATTTCTGGGTATTCCCAGTTTCGCACCCGAACATTTCCGGCGGGTGCTGCTCAAAGACCCCATGAAAACCAAGTCATTGAACAAAGGATTGACCCAGCTGGCGGAAGAGGGTACGATTCAGGTTTTCCGGCCTCTGATGGGAAATATGCACGTGGTCGGGGCTGTGGGGGTGCTGCAGTTTGATGTAACCATGGCCCGGCTCAAGGCGGAATACAATGTTGCCGCCGGGTATGAATCCATTGACCTGTCGGTTGCCAGATGGATTACCTGTGAGGATGAACGGACACTGCGCCGGTTCACACAGAAAAACGAAACCAGTCTTGCCCTGGATGCAGAAGGCTGTCTTACCTTCATGACCACCAGTGAATACCAGCTTGGGTTTGTGATGGAAGAGTGGCCTGAGATTCAGTTCCACAAGACACGTGAGCACAATATATAACCCAATAATACAGAAAGGAAATCCCATGACAGCGCAACGTATTCACAATTTTAATGCCGGTCCTGCTGCTTTGCCCCTGTCCGTTCTGGAGGAGATCCAGGCCGCTTTTTTGAATTTTAATGGTTCAGGCATGTCCATCACTGAAATCAGTCACAGATCTTCCTATTTTGATGCGGTTATCAACGATACAGCAGACAGGGCCAAAGACCTTTTGCAGCTGGATGACACGTATAGTGTCCTGTTTGTTCAGGGGGGGGCCTCTTTGCAGTTTGCCATGATTCCCATGAATTTTCTGGGCAAAGATGAAACAGCTGATTATATCAACACCGGCACCTGGTCCACCAAGGCTATCAAAGAGGCACAGATCCAGGAAAAATCCATCCGTGTGACCGCATCCTCCGAGGACAAAAACTTTTCCTGTATCCCTGAAAACATACAATGCAGCCCGGATGCCCGGTATGTGCACATCACCTCCAATAACACCATCAAAGGCACCCAGTTTGCAGATTTTCCCGATACCGGCAAGGTGCCCCTGGTGGCTGACATGTCTTCAGATATTTTTTCACGGCCCCTGCCCATGGAGAAGTTCGGCCTGATTTACGCCGGTGCCCAGAAAAACCTGGGGCCTTCCGGCACCTGCATGGTTATTATCCGCAAGGATTTTTTGGAAACCGCAAACAAAAACCTGCCATCCATGCTCTCCTATGCCACCTATGCACAAAAAAATTCCATGTATAACACCCCGCCGTGTTTCGGGATCTACACCATCGGTCTGGTGCTCAAGTGGATACAAAAAACATTCGGCACCCTGGAAGAAATGGCGGCATTCAACCGCAAAAAAGCAGGTATTCTCTATGATGTGATTGACAGATCAGGCTTTTACCAGGCCACCGCACAAAAAGGTTCCCGGTCCCTCATGAATGTCACCTTCCGGCTGCCCACAGAGGAACTGGAAAAACAATTTGTGGCAGATGCCCAGAAAAAAGGCATGGGGGGACTTAAGGGACACAGATCTGTGGGCGGGTGCCGGGCATCCATTTACAATGCCGCCACCATGGAAAGTGTGCACGCACTCACGGAATTCATGACCCCATGCAAAGCCGAACAAGAGAAAAATACTCCCTCAGATATTTCAGATCCGGCCTATTCTGCGGCTGCAGCCGGCAGCGGATCTTCATCGATCAGACGGCTTATGGCCGGTTCTGCAAAAAGGCTTTTTCGCTGCTCTTCAGTCAGGGGTGCAGACGGGGCCGGTGCAAACAGCCCGGGGATACCGC
>JAWOEP010000272.1:0-5394 GCA_046482705.1 Desulfotignum sp. | reverse complement strand
GGCGACACGTCGAACCCGGCGGTTTCCGACAGTGCCTTGCGTACAAGGCCCTTGGAGCCGCTCAGCGCGGTGCGCAGGGCCGATACGCGTTCCGGCCGCGCCGCCCAGTTGCGCGCATCGATCCCGCCGATCGCCTTTTTGCTTCTGTCTCCCGGATATCTTCCAGCACCTTATCTGAGGCATATTCTGTATCATCAATTTCCGGTGCCACAATAAAGGGGGCGGACAAATTTTTCCGGCCGGGGTTTCGGCCCTTTTTTCCGGCATCAGATACCTGTGCATCCGATACTTGTGGACCAGAGGCCCGAGGACCGGAAAAATCAGCTTCAGGGGCATCCGGCCCATGGTCATGCCAGACTGCAGGCAGGGTGTTGTCAGAGCTTTCCGGTGAGATATCCAGGATGTCCGGTGTTTGCCGGGCAGCCTGCCGCCTGTCTTTCCACTGGTCCACCAGCTGTCTCAGATAATCCATACCTTCTTTGCATTCTTGGGTTATGGCGGTCTTGAGATCCAGAATCTTTTTTTGCACAAACACCACCAGGGTCACCATGGAAATGCCGGTGGTAAGGACAAATCCGATGATGGAAAAAAACACCAGAATGATGATGCATCCGGCAATATTGGCATATGTGAGCAAAAATCTTGTAACTGCCGTACCCAGAAACCCGCCTGCCGGCACCAGGGTGGCGGAAAATGCATAGGCATCCTTGAAAAGATAAAACCCGGCCCCTGTGCACACCATGAGAATCAGCCCTCCGGCAAAGGTCAGCCAGATGATTTTTGCAGATTTTTCCTTTACATACCACAGGGTGAAAAGGGCAAGAATCACCGGCACCCAGAAGGCACCGATCCCGAACAGAAAAATGAAAAATCCTGCCACATGGGCACCCAGCAGGCCGAACAGGTTATGGATGGTATCGGGCACCGCGGCAACATCATGGCCCAGGGCCGGGTCCTGTGCATGATAGGAAAAAAGGCTGACACCTGTCAGGATGATCAGGAAAACCAGCACCAAAAAGGTCAGTTCTTTTCTCATACTTCAATAATAATGGGCACAATAAGGGGCCTGCGGTTGATGGTATAGGCAAAGTACTGCTTCAACGCCTTTTTGAGGCGGGTTCGGATCAGTTCCACCCGGGAATCGCATCCTGCCTCGATCTCTTCCACTATTTCAAGAATCACGCACTGGGCATCATCCACAAGATGGCCGGTGGCTGAATCAAACACAAACCCCTTGGAAATCAGTTCCGGGCCGTACAGGACCACCCCGGTTTCCTCATCAATGATCATGGTCACCACCACAAGGCCGCCTTCGGAAAGCTCTCTGCGCTCTTTAAGAACACTTCTGCCCACATCTCCGATGCCTTTGCCGTCCACCAGCACACGTCCGGTATTTACCTGGCCGTCAATACGGCCCCCGGTATCATCAAAGGCGATCACCCTGCCGTCCTCGGCAACAAGCACATTTTCCCGGGGCAGTCCCATTTTTTCCGCCAGCCGGGCATGGACCACCAGATGCCTGTATTCCCCGTGAATGGGGATGAAATACCTGGGTTTGGTCAGGGTGAGCATGAGCTTGAGTTCCTCCTGGTGGGCGTGTCCCGAGGCATGGACCTCCGCTGCCTTGGAATAGATCACGTCCGCTCCTCTGCGGTAGAGTTTGTTGATGATATTGGCAATGGCTTTTTCATTGCCCGGGATATTTTTGGAGGACAGGATCACACTGTCACCTTTTTTGATCCTGATGTGCTTGTGTACCCCGGATGCCATGCGGACCAGCGCAGACATGGGCTCTCCCTGGCTGCCGGTGGTAATAATCAGCACCTTGGAGTCGGGCAGGTTGTGGATCTGCTTGATATCAACAATGGTGTCTGCCGGACAGGAGATATGTCCGAGCTTGTCTGCCACGGCAATGTTCTGCTCCATGGACCTGCCGTTGAACACCACCTTTCGTCCATTTTTAACGGCGATATCGATGACCTGCTGGATACGGAATACATTGGAGGCAAACAGGGTCACAATCACCCGGCCGGGGGCGGCAAAAATCACTTTTCCCAGATTTTTTGCCACTTCCTGTTCAGACATGGTATAGCCTTCCACCTCCACATTGGTGGAATCGGAAAACAGGGCCAGCACCCCTTGCTCCCCGTATCTGGCAAAAGAAGACAGGTCTGTGTTTTTCATGGGATCGGTGTTGTGGCTGATACGGAAATCCCCGGTATGAATCAGCACGCCTTCAGGGGTCTTGATGGCCAGACCTACGCCGTCAATAGTGGAATGGCTTACCCGGATGAATTCAATGGCAAAGGGCTCCATGAACAGGGTCTCTCCCGGGCTGACCAGGTTGAGATCCACATGGGCGTTGAGTTCAAATTCCACCAGTTTGTTTCTCACAATCCCCAAAGTAAAGGCGGTGCCGTAGACCGGTATCCGGATTTCCCGCAACAGATAGGGCAACGCCCCGATATGGTCTTCATGGGCATGGGTGATGATGATGCCGTGGATCTTGTGCCGGTTTTCCCGGATATAGTTCATGGCCGGGATAACGATATCCACGCCCAGCATATAGTCTTCCGGGAACATGAGGCCGGCATCTATGATGAACAGGACATCTTCATATTCCACCACCATCATGTTCAGGCCGATTTCTCCCAGGCCCCCCAGAGGTATTACTTTCAGCATTTTTTTTTCCAAAATACGCTCATATGCGGATGGCCAGTTTTTCCAGGACAGCATCGGCCTGGTCCATCAGCCAGCTGCGCTGCTGTTTTGTGGCGTAGGCCATACATGCGCACCGTATGTTTTTTTTTGTTCTGACCAGCAGTTCACAGGCCAGAGCATTTTGTTCCAGTTTCAGGGCAAACACGTGGGGCGCACAGTCCCGGTGGTCTGCCTGCAGGGGTGTCAGTAACGTCTTTTCCAGGGCCAGCCAGTAGATACCGACAATACCGGCAATTTCGGTGTGCCGGTCCAGATATTCCTTGAGCAGAAGATAATCTTCCGGCCGCAGCCCGTCTATAACATATTGTTTCATAACAGACCTAATTACCACAGATCCCCCGACCGTTGCAACGGGTTTGTCAAATGGTGCAGGACCACTGTGTCTTGTCAGGGGTGGTGCTGGTGCATGGGGCGGCCCCGGGGTCAGGAGGAAACCGCCCGCCTGTGAAGTGCCAGAAAATTGCCTGACATCACCAGAATAAGGCCGATAATAGCGGAGAGGCTCCAGACATAGCCTTCAAAAAAAGAAGATATGACCAAAGCCACCACCGGTACCACCATGATGCTGTAAGAGGCTTTGTCAGCACCTATGGAACTGATGAGGGTCAGATAGCTTGTGAATGCGATGATGGAACCGAAAACCGCCAGGTACACCAGAGAGGTGACATAGGGCAGGGTCAGAGAAAATGAAAATTCCTTGCCAAGTCCCAGAGCCAGAACCCCCAGTGCCAGGGCCCCGTACCCCATGCCGAATGCATTGGCCTGGAGCACCGGAATATTATGTTTGGAATTTCTGGCAGAAGTGATATTGCCGAAAGATGCCAGCAGCACACTGGCAAATCCAAAGGCTATGCCCATAAGGCTTTTGTCTGTGAAATCAAAGGTTTCAATTTCATGCATAAAGATCAAACCGATTCCCAGGATGCCGGCAACTGCACCGAAAATCATTTTCTTTTCCACGGGCGTGCCCAGAAAAAAGGCGCCGTTGGCAATATTCATAAATACAATGGAGGAAAACAATACCGCCACAAGGCCGGAGGTGAGATACACCTCTGCCACATACACCAGCCAGTAATTGACGGAAAACAGCAAAAGTCCCAGCAAAGCCATGAAAGAATGGTCTTTTAATGAAAATTTCAGGGTATGTCCCCGCATTTTGCAGAAAAGCAGGAGCAGCAGTGCAGACAAGGCAAACCGGTACACCACCGATACCATGGGATCCACTTCACCCAGCTGAAATTTGATACCGATCCAGGTGGATCCCCAGATGATGACGGTCACCACATAAAGCAGACTGTTTTTCATGGACATTGTTTATTTCCTGACCTGTCCTTAGTGCCTTATTACTCAGGGCAATTTGGTTACAGATTTCCCGCATTGGGTTATTTTCCGGGTATATCCCTGTCCGGCGACAGGGCCATGCTGCACCGCCCGGTATTATGGGGGTTTTAAAAAAAGCGTGTGAACAATCCCTGCATAATAAACCATACCAGGGGAATAAAAATTGCCGGCAGCAGGTTGCCCACTTTGATCTTTTTTTCCCGGAGCATGTTCATGCCGATGCCCAGGATCAAAAGGCCGCCCACACCCGACATCTGGGCGACAACCCCCGGCACCAGCAGCGGTTTGAGCACAGATGCCAGCAGGGTGATGGATCCCTGGTAGACCAGTACCGGCACAGCGGAAAAAATCACCCCGATACCCAGAGAGGAGCTTAAAATAATGCTCACAATACCGTCCAGGCAGGATTTGGCAAACAAGGTGCCATGATTGCCGGTCAACCCGCTTTCCAAAGCCCCCACAATGGCCATGGACCCCACACAATACATCAGGGACGCGGTGACGAATCCCTGGGAAAACCCGCCGGACCCTTTGGAAAATTTTTTTCCCAGAAATGTTCCCAGCCGATCCAGCCGGTCCTCGATGCCGATCCATTCCCCCACCAGGCCACCTGTGGCCAGGGAAATGATGACCACCAGCAGATCATCTGTGACCATGGCGGTTTTAAGGCCCACTAACAGCACGGCCAGTCCGATGCCCTGCATCACGGTTTTGTTGTAGCGTTCCGGAATGCCGTTTTTAAACAAAAGGCCCACCAGGCTGCCGGCGATAATGGCCAGGCAGTTGACTATGGTTCCCAGCATGGTATTTATAAAACCCTTTCCCGGATGTAATCCACTCCGTTGCGGAACAATTGGATGCCTTTTGTATCCTGCATGTCAAACGCTTTTCCTGAACGTATCTGCAATTGCTTTTGTCTGGTCCAGTCCGGATGGTTGGTCACATGGTTATAGGCTTCAGGATGGGGCATGAGCCCGAATATTCTGCCGGTGGGATCACAGATACCGGCAATGTCCTCTACAGATCCGTTGGGATTCAAAGGAAATACCCCTTGGGCCGGAATTGCTTGTGCATCGGCATACCGGAACACCACCTGATGGTTGGCGAACAGGGCTGCTACCACATCCGGATCTGCAATGAATTTTCCTTCCCCGTGGCGCACGGGAAATTCTGCTGCCGGTATGCCTTTGGTAAACACACACGGATTTTCAGGGACAGCAGCCAGATGCACCCACTGGTCCCGGAAACTGCCGCAGTCATTATAGGTGATGGCCACTGTCCGTCTGGCATAGTCTTTGTCCAGTCCGGGCAGAAGCCCCAGGTTGACCAGGG
>JAWOEP010000453.1:0-5765 GCA_046482705.1 Desulfotignum sp. | reverse complement strand
TCAAGACCAAAGGACATCTGGATAATGTTCTGCAGGTAATCACCGGTAGCCTGGGTTAACAGTTTAAGAATGAACACTGTTGGACCGAGAATAAATACCAGCAGCATTAACAACACAGCAACTACAATATTGAGCTGGCTGAGATACTTAATACCGCGGTCAATACCAGTTACTGTGGAGATAATCGCTGCAACCGTGGCTATTATAACGATGGCCAACCACAAAGGCGCGCCACTTGTAAAGCCGAATAACTCTTCCAGGCCGCCGCCAATCTGCATAGCGCCAAGACCCAAAGAAGTAGCCAGGCCAAAGAGGGTGGCAAAAACACCGATTACATTCACCAGCATCCCCCAGGGGCCCTCAACACCCTTACGGCCGAGGATCGGCTCAAGGCAGGAACTCAGCAGCATCGGTAATCCCTTACGATAAGAAAAGTAAGCAAGGGAAGCGGCAACTACAGCATAAATAGCCCAGGGATGAAAACCCCAGTGGAAGAAAGAGTACTGCATGGCCAGATGCACTGCCCCAGCAGTTTTTGCTTCACCGTGAGGCGGCCACATATAGTGCCATATCGGTTCGGAAACACCCCAGAAAAGCAGACCAATACCCATACCGCAGCTAAAAAGCATAGCGAACCAGGCCATATTGGAGTATTCCGGTTTTTCATCATCGCCACCCAGCCTGATTTGACCTACAGGGCTGAGCAGTAAAAACACAGTCAGGAAAAGGAAAATGCTGGCGCCCATGATAAAACTCCAGCCCCATGCTTCCTTCATGTATTTGAATACTGCATCAGCAGCTTTACCGAATGCTTCGGGTGCGGCAGCGCCAAAAATTACAAATGGAATCATTACTGCAAGTGCAATCCAAAAAGTCGTCTTTTCATTACTTTTACCATTATTCTCCAAGGTTAAATCCTCCTTTTAATAAGTCAAAATTTTCTATGGTCCATGATTTGGTACCGTCAAACACCTTTTTGGCTTCTACCGGATTCCACAAGGTTAGAATAATAAAAACGACAACCAGGTAAGCCACGACAAAAAAAAGCAGGATGTACATCCATTCCCCATTTTTTTAAACTGTCCTGTCCTACCTGATAATCAGTATCAAACCTGTCTTTCATAAATGCAACTCCTTTTTCCTTTTGGTTATGGTTATAAAAATATCCCCCCGGCAGCCGGCCTTTAGGGGTCTGTTTGCACCATGAACTATCTGCCCTAAATCTTAAATTTCTTCACCACGGTCGTTGATGTTTGTGAAAGATCGGACAATTCTCTGGAACGGGTATCCACAGAGATGCCGTTTTTGCTTATTTTACAGTCAGCACCGGACAATGGGCCTCCAGTATGATGTACTGGGCCGTGGACCCGAATACCAGTTTTTCCACCTTGGACCGCTTTTTGATGCCGATGATGATTTCATCCACATCTTTTTCATAGGCATACTGCACAATATCTTCGCCCGGTGTCAACCCCCGGATCAGGATATGGGTTTCACTTTGAATTCCGTGTTTTTTAAATACTTCCTTGCGGATCTCGTTGAGCCTGTGTTCCAGTTCCTGGATCTCCCGTTCCTTTGTATCCGGATCACAGGTCCTGATCAGATATACATAGGCATTGGATTCTTTGGCCCGCTTCAACGCTTTGTCCAGGACTTTGGAAGTAGAGGTGTTTTTGTCATAGGCAACAAGCAGTTTCATGGCGGTCCCCTTTTCATGGTAAAGAGACCCGGGCCCTGCTGCTGCCACAGGCCCCGGGTGCAGTTTCAGGTTATAATTTTTCAGTCAGTACCGGAACCACATCAAAAATATCCCCCACAATCCCGTAATCGCACTTGGCAAAAATAGGGGCATCTTTGTCTTCATTGATGGCCACAATCACCTTGGAGGTCTTCATGCCGGCAAAATGCTGGACAGCACCGGATACGCCGCAGGCAATATACAGTTTGGGAGATACGGTTTTCCCGGTCTGGCCCACCTGCATGGAATGGGGGGCATATCCGGCATCCACCGCTGCTCTGGACGCACCTACTGCCGCGCCGATCTTGGCGGCACAGGCCTCCAGCATCTTATAGTTCTCCGCCGCTTTGATGGCACGGCCCCCGGTAATAATGACAGGGGCTTCAGTGAGATCCACCTTGTCGCTGTCACCTTTTTTCACCTCTTTGATGGTAACAAGTCCGGGATCGGTCACATCGGCGGAGAATTCTTCTATTTCCCCTGCAGCCGGAGCAGCCTTGGCCTCAATGGCATTGGGCCGCACCGTTGCCAGAAAAACGGCTGCATCCACTTTCAGGGTGGCAAACGTTTTACCGGAAAAATGGGACTTTTTTGCTGTTTTGGCCGCAATATCCAGGGCCACACAGTCAGACACCAATGGCTGGTCCATGATAGCCGCAATGCGGGCAAACAGGTCTTTTCCTGTGGTGGATGCGGTACCCAGAAGGGCGGTGAGGCTGTATTTTTCCACAGCCGCTGCCAGGGCAAGGGCCGCAAGATCCGGGCTGGCCGACACATCCTTGCCTGCGGCAGTCAGTTTCACGATTTTGGCTGCACCATATTCCGCCAGTTTGTCCTTGAGGCCTGCCGGATCTGCATCGGTTACCAAAGCGATTATTTTCTGACCGGCTGCAGCTGTCATCACCCCCAGAGAGGTTTCCTTGACCGCACCGTTTTCAGTTTCAATCAATATGCCAGTACTGGCCATAACATTTATCTCCTTATTTTATAAAACCTTTTCATCTTCTTTCAGGACCCGGATAAGTTCGGTTACCTGTTCTTCCACTGATCCCTCAATCATTTTTGCACCGGTTCTTTCAGGCACAGGTTCCAGTTTTTCCAGGGTCACGCCAGGGGCGGATGCATCAATGCCAATATCTGCAAGGGTCATTTCGTCAATTTTCTTTTTCTTGGCCTTCATGATGTCCGGAAATTTGGGATACCTGGGTTCATTCAACCCTTTGGTGGCCCCGATGACGCAGGGCAGGCCCATCTCAATAACCTGCTTGTCCCCGCCGCCGACCTCCAGTTCAGCCACCGCCTTTTTACCGTCCACACTCAGGGTGCTCACCTCGTTCACCACAGGTATGCCAAGGGAATGGGCCAGCCGGTACTGGGTCTGAAAACTTTCAGAATCAACAGACCCTTTGCCGGTGAATATCAGGTCCGGCAGTCCGTCCTTTTCCATGGCCGACTTCAGGGCTTTTGCCGTCAGCGAGGCATCCAGAAACTGGCTGTCTGTTGTTACCAGGATGGCCCGGTCAGCACCCATGGCCAGGGCAGACCGGATGGTGGCGGCTGCTTCCGCTTTTCCCACAGTAACGATGACCACTTCACCGCCGTTTTTTTCCTTCAGTTTAACAGCCTCTTCCACCCCGTATTCATCATAAGGATTGACAACAAACTTGATTTCCGAATCCTTGAATGCGTTTTCACCTTCAATTTTGATGGTGGCTGCCGTGTCAGGCACATGTTTTACACACACACAAATTTTCATATTTTTAACCTCAAACAATCGATGTTAGCTTTTCATTTTTTCGTTTTTGGGATCATACAGGGGCATGGCCACAACCTTTGCGCTGCGCTTACGTCCCAGGATCTCCACTTCCAGCTGGGTGCCTTCTTTGGCAAACTTGGGTTTAACATACCCCAATGCAATACTCTTTTCAACCCGGTGGCCGTATCCACCGGAAGATGTCATGCCGATACGTTCCTCACCCGCAAAAATCGGGTTGTACCCGAATGGATCGGAATCTGTGGCTTCCACCACCATGCACACCAGCTTCTGGGCAATCCCTTCTGCTTTCTGCTTTTCCAGGCCTTTTTTCCCGTTGAACTCCTTGTCCATTTTCACGGTCCAGGCCACATTGGTTTCCAGGGGTGTGTGATGCACGTTCATTTCACTCTTCCAGGCCAGGTATCCTTTTTCCAGACGCATGGAATCCATGGCATGCATGCCGATGAGCCGGATATCAAAGTCTGCGCCGGCATTCATGAGATCATGATACAGGGTGATCTGGTGCTGAACGGGATGAAAAATCTCAAATCCCAATTCTCCCACGTAGTTCATGCGGTTGACCCGGCATTTGGTCCGGCCCACGTAAATCTCCTGTGAGGTACCGAACCTGAAGGCTTCATTGGAAACATCGTCATAGGCCACCTTGGCCAGCACTTCGCGGGAGTTGGGTCCCACCAGAACAAGGCATCCCATCTGGTAGGTGATGTCCTCCATGCACACCGATCCGTCGGTGGGCAGGTTTTCGGTCATCCAGTGCTGGTCGTGCTTTTTGCCCACAGAGGCCGTGACACAGAAAAACTCATTTTCATTGACACGGCTCACGGTCATGTCGGTCTTGAAATTGCCGTTATGGTCCAGCATGGGGCTCAGGGCGATACGGCCGTCTTTTTCCGGTACCTTCTGACAGGTCATCTTGTTAAGCCAGTCTTTAGCGCCGGGGCCTGCAATTTTTGTTTTGGCAAACCGGGTCAGATCAATGATGCCCACTTTTTCCATGACATGTTTGCATTCCGCGCCCACGTGCTTGAATGCATTGGACCTTCTCCATGTGGGTTCTTCGTATTCATCTTCGCCTTTGGGCGGAAAATAGTTGGGGCATTCCCATCCGTAGTAGTCCCCGAACACCGCATTGGCCTGTTTCTGGTATTCATAGATGGGGGAGGTGCGGTTGGGACGGGCTGCATCCCGGAACTCATTGGGATAAATGGTGGAATAAAGCCTGGGATAGGTGTCGGCAATTTTTTCCGTATTATACGCCCAGTTGGCATAGGAACCGTACCGCCGGGAATCCATGGGCCACAGGTCGATTTCCGGCTCGCCGTTCATCATCCACCCGGCCAGGTAGTGGCCGATGCCGCCTGCCTGGGTGATACCGAAGCTGTAGCCGCAGGCATTGTAGAAGTTTTTCAGCGGTGCGGCCGGACCCACCAGGGGTTCGGCGTTGGGGGTATAGGTGATGGGACCGGCCGTGACATGTTTGAAACCGGTTTCTCCCAGGATGGGGAAGCGTTCGATACCGCCTTCGATGCAGTCGGAAATATTGTCAAAATCCGGGTTCAGTTCTTCCTGGGCATAATCCCATGGCACACCGTTCTTGTACCACTGCTGGCCATAGGCTTCATACAGACCCAGTATCAGGGAATCCATTTCTTGACGCAGGTAGATGGATCTGTCCGGATCACGCATCAGGGGCAGGTAAGTATCCCGGTCCGCAATTTCCTGGATCGATTCATACAGGATATGGGTGTGGGCAATGGAAATGGAGGGTATCTCCAGTCCGACCATTCGCGCCACTTCCGGTGCCCACAGGCCGGCGGCATTCACGACTTTTTCACAGGTGATGTCGCCTTTGTCGGTCTGCACCACCCATTCGCCGTTGGGTTTCTGATAGATGCCGGAGACCATGGTGTGCAAATTGAACTCCACCCCGAGTTTCCGGGCCCCTTTGGCCATGGCCTGGGTCAGGGAGTTGGGATCCACATCCCCGTCATCCGGCCAGTACAGACCCCCCAGTAACCCGTCTGTCTGGATATAGGGGTGCATTTTTCCAATCTCTTCCGGGGTGACATAGGACACATCCAGGCCCAGGCACCGGTTCATGGAATAGGCATATCCCAGTTCATCCATCCGGCCCGGGTTGTCTGCGGTTCTGATGGACCCGGTGGTGTGCCATCCAACAGGCTGACCCGTTTCCTTTTCCAGTTCCTTGTAGATTTCGATACTTTTCTTGTTCACCTGGGTGCCGTAATA